>CAIQJD010000035.1 GCA_903872005.1 uncultured bacterium
CATCAGCTTCGCCCGCATCATCAATACGCCGGCGCGCGGCATCGGCCAGAAGACGCTGACAGATCTGTCGCTGTGGGCGGCCGAGCAGGGCTTGGCCCCCTATATGGCGCTGCGCCGGTTCATGACCGAGCCGGACGCCGGCGGGCCGGCTCTGACTGGCCGAGCGCGCAACGCGCTGGGGGCCTTCCTGAAGCTGGTGGAGAGCTGGCAGAAGGCCAAAGCCGAAGTGAGCGTCCTGCAATTGCTGGACGCGGTGCTGGACGAATCCGGCTATGCCCGCTCCGTGCGGGATGGCACGGAGGAAGGCGAAGATCGCTGGGCCAACATCATGGAGCTGCGTACGGTCGCCAACGCCTATGCCGGCCTGGAGCCAGGCGCCGGCCTGAGTCTCTTCCTGGAGGAAGTGGCCCTGGTCTCTGATCTGGATGACCCGAAGGAGCAGGCCGAGACGCCAACGCTGCTCACGTTGCACATGGCGAAGGGGCTGGAATATCCGGTAGTCTTCATCGTCGGCATGGAGGAGGGCATCTTCCCGCACAGCCGGAGCATGGAAGACCCCGACGGCATGGCCGAGGAGCGCCGGCTCTTCTACGTCGGCGTCACGCGGGCCAAGGATCGGCTCTACCTGTTGCGCGCCTTCCGGCGCACGCTGTACGGCAACGAGCAGTTGAATGAGCCGTCGCGTTTCCTGAAAGACATTCCCGCCGACTTGCTGGACGGCCCACCATTGGCCGGCCGGCGTGGCGGCGCGGCCCCCAGCCGGCCCAGCTTCACCTGGGAGCCGGCGTCCGAGCGCCGGCCGATGGAGGGGAGCGGCGCGCCGCGCCAGCAACTTCCGGCGCGCGTGCCGGCCGCGGAGCCGCGCCCGGCGGCGCGGACGCCGGAGTATCGCGCCGGCGAGAAGGTCGAGCACCCCATTTTCGGGCGTGGCACGGTCATCAGTAGCCAGATCGTTGGGCAGGATGAGGAGTTGTTGATCGCTTTCGAGGGCAAGGGCGTGAAGAAGCTGTCGGTCAGCCTGGCGCAGTTGCGCCGGCTGGGATAGCTCAGCGCCGATGCCCCGCTTGTTCCTGCCTGGAAGCAGTGTATCACCGCACCGCCCAAGTCGCCGTGTTACCACGGGGCGTCCATGTCGTTTGAAACCTCGGCGTCGCTTCGGGTAGAGACCGTGCCCCAACCTGCTGCGGCGTCACCGAAACAAACCCCTGACGTATCTTCTGCTCTGCTCCCTTCACTTTCTCTTGACCGGTAGTCCATCAAGTCAGACGGTCTCTTGACGTCTCTTGTGCTATGCTACACCCTGTATTCCTCTGGCCGTTCCAACGATGCAGAGGATTCCAACAAGGAGAAGCGTAGAGACATGACAGATATTCTTTTCATTGCGCTCATCGGCTTGAGCCTGTTGTTCTGCCTGGGCTATATCGCGATCTGCGAAGAGATGTGAGGCAAGGGACAATGATTGGTGAATACGTTCTGGGCGGAGTCGTCGCGTTGGGCCTGCTTATCTATCTCGTCTACGCGCTGTTCCACCCCGGGGAGTTCTAGAGGCAACTGAGACTATGACGGTATTCGGTGTGCTACAAATCGGACTGGTCTGCGGGCTGCTCTTGCCGTTGGTGAAGCCTGTCGGGCGCTACATGGCCCGCGTCTTTGCCGGCGAGCGCACCGCACTTGATCCGGCGCTGCGGCCGGTTGAGGGCTTCGTCTACCGGTTGGCCGGCGTGCATCCGGCCCAAGAACAGCACTGGACGACCTACGCTGCGGCTCTGCTCGTCTTCAACTTCGCTGGCATGTTGCTCCTGTATCTCTTGCAGCGCTTGCAGACTGTTCTTCCGCTGAACTCGCAGGGTTTGGCAGCGCCCTCGGCGGCCCTGGCCTTCAATACGGCGGTCAGCTTCACGTCCAACACCAACTGGCAAGCCTATGCCGGCGAGACGACGATGAGCTACTTCACGCAGGTGGCCGGCCTGGCAGTGCAGAACTTCCTGTCGGCGGCGACCGGCATAGCGGTTTCCATCGCCTTGGCGCGCGGCGTGGCGCGCCGTTCGGCGCAGACCATCGGCAACTTCTGGGTGGACCTGACGCGAGCGACGCTGTGGATCCTGGTGCCGGCGTCGCTGGTGCTGGCGCTATTCCTGGTGTGGCAAGGCGCGCCGCAGAATCTGCGGCCCAACGCGCTCGCGCACACTCTGGAAGGCGCTTTGCAAACCATCGCCCAGGGACCAGTCGCGTCGCAAGAGGCGATCAAGATGCTGGGCACCAATGGCGGCGGCTTCTTCAACGCCAACTCGGCCCACCCGTATGAGAACCCGACGCCCTTGTCGAACATGGTGGAAATGTTGGTAATCTTCGTCATCGGGGCGGCGCTGACCAATACCTTCGGGCGGATGGTGGGCGACGAGCGCCAGGGCTGGGCGCTGCTGGCCGCGATGCTGATCCTCTTCCTGGCCGGCGTCGGCCTGGTCTACGCGGCCGAATCCCAGGGCAACCCGGCCTTTGTGGCGCTAGGGATTGACAGCACGGCCGGCCCGACCCAGGCCGGCGGCAACATGGAGGGCAAGGAAGTGCGTTTCGGCCCCGCCGGCTCGGCCCTCTTCAGTGTTGTTACCACTGCGGCCTCGTGCGGCGCGGTCAATAGTATGCATGACAGCTTCATGCCCCTGGGCGGCGGCGTAGTGCTAACCAATATCCTGCTGGGCGACGTGATCGTCGGCGGCGTCGGCGCCGGCCTGTACGGTATCCTGCTCTTCGTGATCCTGACGGTTTTTATCGCCGGCCTGATGGTCGGGCGCACGCCGGAATATTTGGGCAAGAAGATCGAAGCGAAGGAGATGCAGCTTGCCATGTTGGCGATCCTGATCCTGCCCCTGGTCATACTGGGCTTGACGGCTGTCGCGAGCGTGTTGCCGGCCGGCCGCGCCGGCGCATTGAATGTCGGCCCGCACGGCTTCAGCGAGATACTCTACGCGTTCAGTTCCGGCGCCGGCAACAATGGCAGCGCCTTCGCCGGCCTGTCTGCCAACACGCCGTTCTACAACGTGGCGCTGGCCTTCGCCATGATCTTGGGCCGCTACTTCATGATCGTGCCGGCGCTGGCGATCGCCGGCTCGCTGGCTGCGAAGAAGAGCGTGCCAGCCTCGGCCGGGACCTTCCCGACCACCGGCGCGCTCTTCGTCGCTCTGTTGACCGGCGTGATCCTGATCGTGGGCGGCCTGACTTTCTTCCCGGCGCTGTCCCTGGGGCCGGTCGTCGAGCATCTGTTGATGCTGGCCGGCAGAACCTTCTGAATTGAGGCGTACTATGCCTGAACGAACGTCCAATACGACGCGTTTCGATGCTGCGCTCCTGCGCCAGGCGGCCTGGGGCGCCGTGCTCAAACTCAACCCGCGCGTGCTGGCGCGCAACCCGGTCATGTTCGTCGTCGGCGTCGTTGCCGTCGTCTCTACCATCTTATTCGTGCGCGACTTGTGGGCGCCGGCGGGCCAGCCGGCCTTTGCCGGCCAGATCGCCGTGTGGCTCTGGTTCACCGCGCTCTTCGCCAATTTCGCCGAGGCGGTGGCCGAGGGCCGCGGCAAGGCCCAGGCGGACGCTCTGCGGCGCGGCAAGACCCAGACTGTCGCCAAGCGCCTGCCGCAGGCCCATGCCCGCGACTTCGAGTTGACGTCGGCGACCAACCTCCGCAAGGGCGACCTCGTCCTGGTGGAAGCCGGCGATGTTATCCCCGGCGATGGCGACGTGATCGAAGGGATCGCGTCGGTGGATGAATCGGCTATCACCGGCGAATCCGCCCCTGTGATACGCGAGAGCGGTGGAGATCGTTGCGCCGTCACCGGGGGCACGCGCGTTCTCTCAGACTGGATCAAGGTCAAGATCACGTCGAATCCTGGCGATACGTTCCTGGATCGTATGATCGCACTGGTGGAGGGCGCGAACCGGCAGAAGACGCCCAACGAAATCGCGCTCACCATCCTATTAGTGGGCATGACAATCATCTTCCTGCTGGCGACGGCCTCCATCGCTCCTTTCGCGATCCATGCCGGCGGCTTCATATCGGTTACGGCGCTTGTAGCCTTGCTGGTAACGCTGATCCCGACGACCATCGGCGGCCTCCTTTCGGCCATCGGCATCGCGGGCATGGATCGGCTCACACGCTACAACGTCCTGGCGATGTCGGGCCGCGCCGTCGAAGCGGCCGGCGATGTGGACACGCTCCTGCTGGACAAGACCGGCACCATCACCCTGGGCAACCGCATGGCGACGGAATTCATCGCCATGCCCGGGGTGACCGTTGCAGAACTGGCCGACGCCGCGCAGCTCTCATCCTTGAGCGACGAGACGCCCGAAGGGCGCTCCATCGTCATCCTGGCCAAAGAGCAGTACGGCCTGCGCGGGCGCGAGGTGGGCATGGGGCGGACGACCTTCATCCCCTTTACGGCCCAGACGCGCATGAGCGGTGTGGACGTGGAGGGCGTGGCGATCCGCAAGGGCGCAGCGGACGCGATCTTGAACTATGTGAAGAATGGACGCGCCGGCTTCACTCCGCCGGCCGAATTGCAACGCGTCGTCGAAGAGGTGGCGCGTTCTGGCGGGACGCCCCTGGTCGTCGCCAAAGCCGGCCGCATCCTAGGCGTGATTCGGCTCTAAGATGTCATCAAAGGCGGCATGCGCGAGCGCTTCCTGAAGCTGCGTCAGATGGGTATTCGCACCATCATGATCACCGGCGACAATCCGCTGACGGCCGCGGCCATCGCC
>CAIQJD010000036.1 GCA_903872005.1 uncultured bacterium
ACGGCGCCGGCCGGCAGATTCTCGGCCGTCAGAATGACCGTCCGTTCTTGCAGGCTGCTCGTGCCCGGCGACCCGCGCACCGCGACCAATTCCAGAGCCGCCGGCAGTGGGACGCGCAGCGTGACCGGCCCGACATCGGCGGGGCCGGCGTTGGTCGTCTCGGCGGTCAGTTGAAATACCTGGCCGGCGAGCAGCATCTGAGTACTGGAAAGCCACTGCAAGCGCAGATCAGGGCCAGTTGGACGCTCAGGAGTCGCCGTAGGCGGGCCGGGCGGCAGGGGGCCATCGGTGGCTGTGGGACGCGGCGTGGGGCGCGGCGGTGTGGGCGGCAGCGTCGGCACCGTCTGATGCTGCGGCTGTAACCCCGGGCGCGCCCAGGCCGGCGCGGCCTCGCCGAGAGCCAACAGGCCGGCCAACACAGCGATGATGGCAATCACCCCGGCCCATCCCAACCGTGGTCGCATCCACTACCTCCGCGTGTAGTCCCTATAGCGCCAGACCACGCTGCGCCAACTCCTGACGCGCGCGCTCGAAACCATCCTCGGCGGTCTGGCGTCGCACCCACTCGACCAGCTCGGCGACGCCATCCTCAAAGCGCACCTGGGGCGCGAAGCCCCAGCCGGCGATGCGCTGGATATCGGCAAAACAGTGGCGGATATCGCCGGCGCGGAACTTCTGCTGAATCTCCGGCTGCGGCGCTCCGCCACGGCCGGCTGCTTGAAACAGATGCGCCGTCAGCGCGTCGGCGATATCGCGGATCGCCAGCCGCCGGCCGGTTCCCACATTGAACGCGCCGTAATCCATGCCGGCGCATTGCATCGCCAGCAAATTGGCGCGCGCGATGTCGGTCACATGCACGAAATCGCGGCATTGCGCCCCGTCTTCATAGATGACCGGCGGCCGGCCATTGAGCAGCCGGCTCGAAAAGATCGCCGCCACGCCGGTGTAAGGATTCGAGAGCGCCTGCCGCGGGCCATAGACGTTGAAATAGCGCAGCGCCACCGTCGGGATGCTATAGGCCCGGCCGATGGTCAAGCACATCTCTTCCTGATCCTTCTTGGCGATGGCATAGATGGAAGTCGAGTGCAGCGGCTTATCCTCGTCGGTGGGCAACGCCTGACAGTGCTGACCACACTGCGGACAACGCATCTCCCAATCTCGGACGGCCAACTGCTCGGCCGGCCGCATGCGGGGATAGACCACGCCATGGGTCGGGCAGGCGTACTTCCCTTCCCCGTAAATAGACATAGAGGATGCGACCACCAGCTTACGCACGCGTTGGCGAATGGCCGACTCATTGGCGAGAATATCAAGCAGAAGCGCCGTGCCGCGTGTATTCACATCTACGTAGCGCTCGACCTGGTACATGGATTGGCCGACGCCGACCATAGCCGCTTGATGGAAGACCACATCCACATCACGCAGCGCGGTCTGCAACGCGTGACGGTCGCGCACATCGCCCAGGACATATTCGGCGCCCGGGCTGCAATAAGCCGGCCATGCGCCGGCCGCGCGCAGGCCGCCATGCACCTGCGGCTCCAGGTTATCAAGAACGCGCACCCGGTGTCCGGCAGCCAAGAGCGCATCCACAATGAAAGAGCCAATGAAGCCGGCGCCCCCTGTCACCAAGACATTCTCTTGCATATAGTTTCAACCGCCCTGTTGAGATGGGATGACGACACGCTCAGTATACGCAATCTGCGAGGAGCGACAAGTTCGAGCAGAGTCGGGAGTGTGTTTCACATTTTGGGGGGCGGGCATCGGGGCTGTCGTAGCCTCCCTGGGTCAGACGCGCACAAGGCGCCAGACTATACACGCGCGCCGAAACATTGAAACACACCCCAGAGCCGGGCGCCGCCGGCCGGCCACACCAGGGAGAGCAGACGCGAAAGTGAGAGGCAATGGTCGGGAGCCGAGACGGGATGGCGCAACCAGCGCCCAAAGCTGGTGATCTGCCGACACCAAACCCCCTGCCATCCAGCCCCCGAACATTACCTCTCACTAGAACTGTGAAAAGTGTAACATATTGGGGGGCCGAAGTCAACAGGTATAGCCGATCATTAGCAAGAGAATAGTAAGAAATTATGTCATGGGGCGGGTCAAGTGTCCTTGCGCGCGATCAAGATATACTCCGTGGGATACGCTTCCACGCATTCCGCGCCGGCCGGCCGAAACCGGCCGCTGGCCGCATCGCGCGTTTGCGGCAACGTCTTGAGCGGGATCTGGCGCGAAATGACGCGATCGAGGATGAAGCCGCATTCCTGCATTAACTCGACAAAAGCCTCAGCGTTCAGGATCGGGACGCCCTTCAGGCGCGTGTTGCCAATCACGTAGCACGTTCGGCCGCCGGGCTTCAGGATGCGATAGCTCTCGGCAAAACATTCGCGCATATCACTGAAGTACCGCTGGATGCCGGCGAGCATGCCTTCATCGGCCCGCGCCATCTGATCCAGCATGTTGTCCACAATGCCCGACGCTCCATAGAGGGGGCGATGATTGGACGGCCGCGCCGTGCCAATGAACTTCAGGCGAAACTCGCGCAGATCCTGTACCCCACCTAACCAGAGCGCGCTCAACTGATGCAGATCCGCATATTCGTAGGAAGTCACGTAGGGCGAAGAAGTCACTTGCAGGTCAACGGAGTTATCAGCGCACGGCTGCCGGCGCGC
Organism: uncultured bacterium; assembly: GCA_903872005.1. The sequence continues at coordinate 2,670 of CAIQJD010000036.1, forward strand.
ATCTTGACACGCCACTTGCAGATAGTCCTGGATGCTCTGACGCACGGGCGCGGGGACCACGTTCCAGAATTCGCGGTTCCGGCCGGCCATCTTCTGCAAGTGCACCAGGTAGACCGGCCACGGGCGCCGCGGCTCCTTGTTGAGATCGCGCGTCGGCTTGGTCGAGTCCATATCCCAGATCGAGCAATTCTTCAAGATGTGGCTGAAGCAGCACAAGAAGAAGCCACGCTCAATCTCATCCTCAATCTCCAACAACGCGGCGAGGATCTGGCCCAGTTCACGCTTCTGGGCCGGCCGAAACCAGTAGTCCAGCCGGTCGTGAGCCGGCAGAGCGCACGCGAAGCCATCCTCCGCATAGCCATCATCCAAAAGCCCCAGCCGGCGGTAGAGCCAGGCGCGTCGCGCTTCCAGACGCTGGGGCTCAATGGGCGTGGCCTTGGCGCGCGTGATGAGATAGGCGACTTCGCTGACATCGGTACCCGTGGCACGATAGCCGCGCGTGATGGCGCAGGCAATCGTGGTGCCGCTGCCCATGAAGAGGTCGTTGACGGTCGCATCCGGCCGGCCGGCCAGGTACTCGTCCATGAGCCGATCCACAAGCTGCGGAATGAACTTCGCCGGATAGCGATGATAGCCGTGCGTCAGCCGGCCGGTCTCGCGCGCCGAACAATCAGCAAATGCCCAGGCGCTATCCGGCCGCAACGCCGCAAAGAGCGCCTGGATTTCGTCGGACTTGAGCGGACGCGTATCAGACAAGGTCGGCAACATGACATTTCCCCCCGATGACGACAGAATCATTCTAGCACAAGCGCCGGCTCCGGTCAAGTTCCGGACATAACGTTGTGATGCGAGAAACCCACCCTTGGTTGACAAAGCAAATCATTTGGGTGTATAATGCTAACGTCCTTTCATGGCGCTTTCCGTCTTTTGAAGCGCAATGCGCCGGCGTTTCAAAATGGCGCGCGTGAGAGGGTCACTTTGCGTTTTCTATTTCTGTTTTCATGGAGGTTGTGTCATGCAGGAGGAGGTCGAGAAGAGCGTCTCGGTCACTGGTTCAGTTGAAAGCATTGAGTCAGAAGATTCGATGGTGGAAGCGGTCGAGCAAGTAGATGCCATTCCGTCTGTCCCCAAAGACGAGCAGCCAGCAGCCCAGGTGGAAGAGAAGCGCCCTGAAGAGAAGCCCAGCATCAGCGTGGTCAGCGCCGATGTGTCCCGCGCCGCTGCGCCGATCCCGCCGGCGACTCGGCCGGGCCTGGTCAGCAACAACGGCGGCGAGCCGACCACCATGGAAGCATTGCTGAAAGAAGAAGAGTACGACTATCGGCAGCCGGAACGCGGCGATGTCCTGCCAGGCATCGTGATGTCCGTCGGCCAAGAAGGCGTTATCGTTGACGTGGGGTTGAAGCGCGAGGGCATCGTCCCGCCCAACGATTTGGAGCGCCTCGACAAGCAGAGTCGCGCCGAAATCAAAGTCGGGGACGAGATCTACGTCTACGTCTTGCGGCCGCGCGACCGCGATGGGAACCTGCTGCTGTCCATCTTCCGCGCTCGCTCCGAGTCAGACTGGACTACCGCCCAAGAAATGATGGAAAAGGGCGAAATCTGGGAAGGCAAGATCAGCGCGCACAATCAGGGCGGGCTGGTGGTACCCTTCGGTAAGATTCGTGGCTTCCTACCGGCTTCACAGGTCGTCGGCATCCCGCGTCGCCTGACCGAAGAAGCCAAAGTTGGCAAACTTGCCGAGCTGGTAAATCAGACTCTGCCCCTGAAGGTCATCGAAGTGGATCGCCGGCGCCGGCGCTTGATCTTCTCGCATCGCGCCGCCTGGTGGAAGTGGAAGGACCAGCAGCGCGGCCGGCTGCTCGACAATCTGGCCGAAGGGGACGTTTGTCGCGGCGTCGTCAGCAGCCTGCGCGATTTCGGCGCGTTCGTAGACCTGGGCGGAGCCGACGGCCTGATTCACGTCTCCGAATTGGCCTGGCGGCGGGTGAAGCACCCCAACGAGATCCTCAAAGTGGGCGACGAAGTCGAGGCGGTTGTCCTCAACGTGGACAAGGATCGCAAGCGCATCGGCTTGAGCGTCAAGCGCATGCACCCAGAGCCGTGGTCGCAGGTCGAAGAGCGCTACCACATCAATGATCTGGTCGAAGGCGTTGTCACGCGGGTCGTAGACTTCGGCGCGTTCATTCGCATCTCCGACGGCGTTGAAGGCTTGATTCATCGCTCTGAACTCGCTGACGTCATTCCGCAACGCATCAGCGATCTGGTGCAAGAGGGCCAGTTGCTCTTGCTACGCATCATCCGCATTGACTCCCAGCGCCGGCGCATCGGCCTCAGCTTGCGCCAGGTGAGCGAAGAAGAATGGTCCAAATGGGCCGCCGCCTTCCATTCCACTCGCGAGAGCGAGCCGGCTGCCGAAGAGATGCCGGCCCCGACCATGGAAGACGCAGAGCCAATGGACAGCGACACGCCGGCAGAGGCATAGCGCGGAGGCAGAGCCATGGTCGCCCTCCAGACGATGAAGAGCCGTCTGGAAGCCGAAAGGCAGGAACTTCGAGGGCAGATCTCGGAGTTGGACGGCGAGCTTGAAGTGAAGCCAGACTATACGCTGGGAGCCGGCGATCCCGCCGTCTATCAGTGGGAGTTCAACTTGGCGCAACGCGACCGTACCATCGAGAAGTTGCGCCAGATTGAGGCTGCACTGCAACGCATCTCCGCAGGCAACTACGGGCTGTGCCTGCGCTGCCACACGGAGATTGAGGCTGAGCGCCTGGAGTTGCTGCCTTCTACGCCACTCTGCGCCCATTGCGCTCAGACGCGTCGCTGATCGAAGCCGACGCC
>CAIQJD010000037.1 GCA_903872005.1 uncultured bacterium
CCGTCTGCCTGGGGCCGGCCGGCTCACCCCTGATTCTTGAGCCAAACAAATTCGCACGGAATACTCGCGAGGAGAGACCATGAAACGCACACAAACGATCATCCTGAGCATTCTCTTGACCGCCCTGGTGATAGCCCTCAGCGGCTGCGCCAGCACGCCTGCGCCGGCGCCGACGCTGGCCCCAAGCGGCGGGCCGGGCAAGATCGCCTTTGAGCAGCAGAACAATGGCGACAACACTGACATCTTTCTCGTCAGCTCCGATGGCTCCGGCAAGCGCCTCCTGGTGGATGGCTCGAAGACGTGGAACGGCACGCCGGCCCTTTCGCCGGATGGCACGCGCCTGGCCTACGCTTCGGAACGCAGCGGAAACGCGGAAATCTACGTGATGAACCTGGACGGCGCCGGCCTCACCCAATTGACCCAAGACCCCGCGCCCGACATCATGCCCTCCTGGTCGCCGGATGGCAAGCGCATTGCTTTCATCAGCAATCGCCTGTACAAGACGCCGCTCAAAGGCAACATGGACGTTGTGCAGACCGGCATGGAACTGTACATCATGAACGCCGACGGCAGCAACGTCACCCGCCTGACCGGCAACCAGGAAGACTCCTCGGCCTATCCCGATTGGTCGCCGGATGGCAAGAAGATCGTCTATATGAGCGTCGCCGACCTCCCCTCCATCGCAACGATTGACGTGGATCAGGCCAATGCCCTGCCCCGCTCGGCGTTCCAGCGTTCCAACATGGCCGCCTGGACGCCTAAGTGGTCGCCCGATGGGAAGTACATCTACTTCATGGCCGACGACCAGAAGACGAAAGACCTCTACCGCATGGACGCCGATGGCAAGAACGTGACCAACCTGACCGACAAATGGGCCGAAGACGCGGCCGATCCGGCCCCCTCGCCCGACGGGACGCAACTGGTCTTCGCGTCGGACAAGAACGACGCCATCATCCTGTATCTCATGGATCTGAAGACGAAGGAAGTCCGCGCCTTGATGGATGCCCCCGGCGCGATGATGTCGCGGCCGACCTGGGTGAGGTAGCCCATACGATTGCGGCAAGGTGAATCGCCGATCGTCGTCTCGAAGTCAGGGCCTCACGCCCTTTTGGAAATCCTCGGCGTGACTGCCATCCCGTGAGCGCAGCGGCTGAATGCCATCTACTCCCGTGAGGTCATCTGACCTCACGGGAGTGTCCTACCCGGCGCCGGTTCATGCTTCTTGACAAACGCAAATTGCGGCGCGATAATTTGATCAAATATCAAATTCAGTCAGGCTGCAATCAAGCCAGAAGGAGAAGGCAAGATGGACGAATATGGCGAATTGAGCCGGCGCCTCTTCCTCGACTTCACGCCGATGAAGAGCTTTGCTGCCGCGCCGTTGGTCTTCGTGCGCGGCGAAGGCGTGCGCCTCTTTGACGCGCAAGGCCGCGCCTACTGGGACGGCTTGTCCGGCATCTTCGTGGCAAACCTGGGGCATGGCAATCCCCAGGTCATCCGCGCTGTGCAGGAACAGTTGGAGAAGCTGACCTTCCATCCGCCGTTGGGCAGCGTCAGCGAGCCGGCGCTGCGCCTGGGCAAGCTGCTCACCGACATCACGCCGGCCAACCTGACCGCGGTCAAGCTCCTCAACAGCGGCTCCGAGGCGACGGAATCGGCCATGAAGATAGCCCGGCAATACTACGCCATCATCGGCAAGCCGGCCAAGCGCAAGATCGTCTCGCGCTATCGCTCGTGGCACGGCTCAACCTTCGCCGCGCTCAGCGCCTCCGGCACGGCCGAGAGCAAAGCGATCTTCGAGCCGCTGATGCCCGACTTCGTCCACCTCCTGCCGCCCTACTGCTATCGCTGTCCCTTCGACAGATC
>CAIQJD010000038.1 GCA_903872005.1 uncultured bacterium
CATCAAGGCGCGCTGGCCGCAGATCAAAGTGTTGGCGCTCTCACTTTATCCCCGCTGGGCATCCGACCCGTTGGCCGCCGGCGCGGACGCGGTGATCAGCAAGGGCGAGCCGCCGGCGCGGTTGCTCCAGGCCGTCTCGATGGCAGTCTGGAGCGCGTGACGCGCAGCGGCGCAAGGAGGAGTAGACGATGTTGGACGGACGCAGCATTCTGGTACAGCAAGACATTTACGCGGAACACCGGCGCTACGCCGCTGCCTACCGGCAGATGCGCCGGGTCGCCGGCGCATCGCTCGCCGCGTCGGCGCTGGCGTGGCTGGGCAGCCGGCTGCAAGCCTGGGGCGCCAACCGGCGCCGCCGGCCAATCGAAGAGGCCCCGGCGCCCTGTTGCGCCGGCGTTTCGGCTTCCTGAGCGCGCAAGACCGACCATACGGGGAGGCATACGGACGCTATGAAGACGCACATTGAAGTTGTGGGATTGATCAACATTGTATCGGCCATCCTGGCTATCTTGATCGGCGGGATTGTCTTTGCCGTCCTGCTGCTGGTCATGCCGACGGTCAACACCCCGGACGACCGGCTGATCCTGCCGCTGGTCGCCGGCATCACCGGCTTCGTGACGCTGTTGTGCGGCGTGCCCAGCCTGGTGGCCGGCATCGGCCTGCTCAAACTCAAGTCCTGGGCGCGCATCCTGACCCTGATCCTGTCCATCCTGGCGCTGCTCAACATCCCCATCGGGACGATCAGCGGCGCGTACAGCATCTGGGTCCTGACCCACGAGGAATCGGTGAAGCTGCTGCGTCACTGATACGCGGCGCCCCCATGCTAATACCGGCTCCCGCTGCCTGTTGGGGCGGGGGCCGCTCGCGTCGGAGAACTGCCCAGGGCCACGTCAAAGTCGTGCGTGGGCGATACGTGATGCAGGGTATCTCACCGCCGAGACGCGGAGAACGCAGAGAAGATCAGGTTGAGGCAGAGAAGAACCGATCTTTGCTGAGGCTCTGCGCCCTCTGTGCCTCTGCGGTGGGTCCATGGGCTGACTTTGAGATCACCCTGAGAACTGCCCATGTCCAGCGCCATCACGCGGCCGCCGGCGCGCCTACTACAAAAGTTGTAGGCGCATCCCCCAAATGTATTCGCGAGGCCGCGCAAATTGCGGCCTCTTTTCTTATTCTCAAATCCATCATCCTGCCGATGCCGGCCGGCCCGCCATCTGGTATCCTATGCGTATGAAGTGAACGCAATCATGCCTGTGTGTTCGCGAAGTTGAGGAGGTGTGCCATGTTTGGTTGGAAGGACGTCCTGGTGCAGTACGAAGAGAACAAGCAGATGTGGGTCGCCGCCGAACACGAGCGGTTGGTGCAGCGTGCGTTGTGCTGCCAGGCGCGCAGCCTCTTCAGCAAGGCGCTCTCGACGCTGGTGTTGCTGGCGTCGGCGCTCTAACGATTCAAGTCGCAGAAAGAAGGTTCCCGAAACATGCAAGGGTCGCAGCAGTACGTCAATCAATTCAATCAATCCATCCAACAGTTCTTCCAGGGCGCACTGCGCGTCAGCTTGCGGGAGCCGGCCCAGGCCCTCTTCTTGTGGCAGACCACCTATCGGCAGAAGCAAGCGGCGCGGCGCCGGCTGGCCTGGGAAGCGCGCGGCGTCCACGTCCCGCCCTTCATGATCGCCAGCATCACCAAGCGCTGCAACTTGCAGTGCAAGGGCTGCTACGCCCACACCCAACACCGGCCGGCCGAGTCTGAGCTGAGCGCCGCAAGGCTGCAAAGCATCCTGGCCGAAGCGCAAGAGCTGGGCATCTCCATCGTCATGC
>CAIQJD010000039.1 GCA_903872005.1 uncultured bacterium
AAGCCGTTGGCTTGCTGGCCCAGGAAGGGCCGCGCCTGGTGCGCGAGATCCTCATCGGCCGCATGGGTGTCTCTTTCTCGGAAACGGCGCAGAACGGCCTGGAATACATCCGCGAAGCGGCCCATTCCACCGAGCGCATCCTGCATGTGGCCGACGCCACCGGCCGCGCCATCGAAGATCGCGCCATCGAGACGATCAAGACGCTGCCCAACGTCACGCTGCTGACGGGCCGCACGGCGGTGGACCTGATTACGCCGGCGCACCATTCGCGTAATCCCCAGGCGGTTTACGCCCCCATCAACTGCGTCGGCGCGTATGTCTTCAACCAGGAGAGCGGCCATGTCGAGAAGCTCCTGGCGCGCAAGACGATCCTGGCGACCGGCGGCCTGGGGCGCATCTTCCTGCACACCACCAACCCGGCCGGCGCGCGCGGCGACGGTTTGGCGATGGCCTATCGCGCCGGCGCGCGCATCCTCAACGCCCAGTACGTGCAGTTCCATCCCACCGCGTTCTATAAACGCGACGCGCCCCTGTTCCTGATTTCCGAAGCGGTGCGCGGCGCCGGCGCCAAGCTGCTGAACGACGCCGGCGAGCCGTTCATGGCGCGCTACGCGCCCGAATGGAAGGACCTCGCGCCGCGCGATGTGGTGGCCCGCAGCATCCACAAAGAGATGCTGGCAACGCGCGCCGAGTGTGTCTACCTGGACCTGCGCTCTGCCCTGCCGGCCGAACGCATCCTGGAGCATTTCCCCACCATCTACAAGAACTGCCTGTCCAACGGCATAGACATCACCCGGGACTTGATCCCGGTGGTGCCGGCCGCGCACTACTTCTGCGGCGGCGTGTGGGTGGATCATGACGGGCGCAGCAGCATCCGCGACCTGTACGCCATCGGCGAAGTGGCCTGCACCGGCGTGCACGGGGCCAACCGTCTGGGCAGCACGTCGCTGCTGGAGGGGGTCACGTGGGGCTATCGCGCTGGCATCCGCGCCGCCGACGCGCTGACCGGCGACGCGCCGGCCGGCCGGGATGACATCCCACCCTGGCGCGAGGACGGCCTGGTGCATACGGCCGATCCGGCGCTGATTCAGCAGGATGTCATCACCATCCAGCATATCATGTGGAACTATGTGGGGCTGGTGCGGAACACCCGCCGGCTCGAACGCGCCATTGACGACCTGCGCCACTTGCAGCGCGAGATTGATCGCTTCTACCGCACCACCTGGCTGACCGATGACCTGATCGGCTTACGCAACGCCGTGCAAACCGCGCTGATTGTGGCGCGCGCCGCCTGGGAAGCGCGCGATAGCCACGGTTGCCACTATCGCGAAGACTGATGGCTCTGGTTTCCGACTTGTAGCATCACCCCTTGGGGGCGTCTGGGGTTTCGGACGGCCACAAGGGGTGATGTTACGGTGATTGCCCAAGACTTGAATCACTCCTGAGTTCGGGGCGCTTTGACATCCCTCCCGCGCCCGTCTATAATGAGCCGGCATACGCCATCTGGGAAGCCGGCCGCCGGCCGGCCCCGACATCGGGAGTAGGATCATGAGCGATGACAGAGCGAATTTGCAGAATGCCGAGGCGTTGGTCTGCTCGATAGACGCCCCACGTGAGGCATCCGTCCTGGCCCAAACCGATCCGACCATCTATCAGGCCATTCAGAACGAGCGTTATCGCCAGAAGTGCGGCCTGGAGATGATCGCCTCGGAAAACTATGTGAGCCGCGCCGTCCTGGAAGCGCAAGGCTCCATCCTGACCAACAAATACGCCGAAGGCTACCCCGGCCATCGCTACTACGGCGGCTGCGAGTTCATTGACGTCGTCGAAAGCCTGGCTATCGAGCGCGCCAAACAGCTCTTCGCCGCAGACCATGCCAACGTACAGCCCCATTCCGGCTCACAGGCCAACGCGGCCGCCTATCTCGGCATCCTGGCCCCCGGCGATGTCGTCCTGGGCATGAACCTGGCGCATGGCGGCCATCTGACCCACGGCCATCCCCTCAGCTTCTCCGGCCAGGTCTACCACTTCGTGCACTACGGCGTCCACCCGGAGACGGAGCGGATTGACTTCGACGACATTTTGAAGAAGGTGCGCGACTACCGGCCGCGCCTGATCGTCGCCGGCGCGTCGGCCTATCCGCGCGTCATTGACTTCCCGCGCCTGCGCGAGATTGCCGATGAGGTCGGAGCCTACCTGATGGTGGATATGGCCCACATCGCCGGCCTGGTCGCCGCCGGCCTGCATCTCAGCCCCATCCCCTTCGCCCACATCGTCACCACCACCACGCACAAGACTCTGCGCGGCCCGCGCGGCGGCATGATTCTGTGCAAAGAAGACCTCGCGAAGGCGGTTGACCGCGCCGTCTTCCCTGGCATCCAGGGTGGCCCCCTGGAGCATGTCATCGCCGGCAAGGCCGTCGCCTTCGGCGAGGCGTTGCAGCCGGCCTTCAAGGTCTATCAGCAGGGCATCGTGGATAACGCCCAGGCGTTGGCCGAGGAGCTGTTGGCCGGCGGCCTCAAGCTCGTCACCGGCGGCACCGACAACCACCTCATCTTGATTAGCCTGCGCGATGAACCGATCACCGGCCTGGACGCCGAGACGGCGCTGCACGAAGTCGGCATCACCGTCAACAAGAACATGATCCCATACGACCCGCGCCCGCCCAAAGTGACCAGTGGCGTGCGCGTGGGGACGCCGGCGTTGACGACGCGCGGCCTGGGCGTCGCTGAGATGCGCCAGGTGGCGCAGGTGATCGTGAAGGTGTTGCGCGCGCCGCAGGATGAAGCGGTGAAGGAAGCGGCGCGCGAGGTGGTGAACCGGTTGTGCGTGCGGTTCCCAGTGCCGGCGTAGCGCGCTATGGGTGGAGGCGAATATGGCGTTAGGGATGCTTCAGCAAATCAAGCAGCAGGTGAGCGCCCTCACCGTAGAAGATCAACTGCAACTGATAGCCTATCTGGCGGAATCAGTGCGGCGCTCTGGCCGGCCGCGCCCGATCTGCTGGACGGCGAAGACGCTCAGGCGTGGGTTTCGCGTGGCCGGACGGAAGATGATGAGTACCGGAAGGCGATATTTCGGTGATATGTTCTACTGAACGAGAGGGAGGAGGTGACCGACTGATGGCGCATCAAATCTCTTCTTACGCCGCGGCGATTGACCAGGGCACCACCGGCACGCGCTGTATGCTCTTCGACCGCGCCGGCCGCGTCGTGGCCTCCGCCTACCGGGAGCATCGCCAATACTACCCGCAACCGGGCTGGGTCGAGCACGATCCGCTGGAAATCTGGGAGGCGACCGGCGCGGTCTGCCGCGGGGCGCTGACGGCGGCCGGCGCGACGTCGGCCCAGATCGCCGGCCTGGGCATCACCAACCAGCGCGAGACGACCGTCATCTGGGATCGGCGCACCGGCCGGCCGCTCTACCCGGCCATCGTCTGGCAATGCACCCGCACCACGGCGCTGTGCCAGGCGCTCATGGACGCCGGCCATGCCCCAACCTTCCGCCGCAAGACCGGCCTCCCCATCGCGACCTACTTCTCTGGCCCCAAGATCCGCTGGATCCTGGACAACGTCCCCGGCGCGCGACAGATGGCCGAAGCCGGCGACGCCCTCTTCGGTACCATGGATACCTGGCTCATCTGGAACCTGACCGGCGCGCACGTCACTGATCCCAGCAACGCCTCGCGCACGATGTTGATGAACCTGGATACCCTCGATTGGGATGACGAGCTGCTCGATATTCTCGGCGTCCCGCGCGCCATGCTGCCGGCCATTCGGCCGTCCAGCGCGCCGGCTGGCTATGGGACGACCGACCGCGCCGGCCCCTTGGGCGGGGCGGTATGGGTCTGCGGCGACCTGGGCGATCAGCAGGCGGCGCTCTTCGGGCAGGCGTGCTACATGGCCGGCGAGGCCAAGAACACCTATGGCACCGGCAGCTTCCTGCTCCTCAACACCGGGCCGAAGCCGGTGCGCTCGCAGCATGGCCTGTTGACCACCGTCGCCTATAGCCTGGGCGCCGGCCAGACCGCCTACGCCCTGGAAGGCTCCATCGCCATCACCGGCGCGGCCGTGCAATGGCTGCGCGACAACCTGGGGCTGATCCAGAACGCCGCCGAAACCGAGACTCTGGCCGCCTCGGTGGCCGACGCCGGCGGGGTCTACTTCGTGCCGGCCTTCTCCGGCCTCTTCGCGCCCCATTGGGATATGTACGCACGCGGCGCGATCCTGGGCCTGACCCGCTACGTCACGAAGGCGCATATCGTCCGCGCCACTCTGGAAGCCATTTGCTACCAGAGCCGCGAGGTAGTCGAGGCGATGGTCGCCGACGCCGGCGTGCCCCTGCAAGGGCTGAAAGTGGACGGCGGCGCGACGCGCAACAACTTCCTGTTACAATTGCAGGCCGACATTCTCGGCGCCGGCGTGGTGCGACCGGTCGTCGAAGAGACCACGGCCCTGGGCGCGGCCTATGCCGCCGGCCTGGCCGTTGGCCTGTGGGGCAGCCTCGATATGCTGCGCGCCAACTGGCGCGCCGACCGTGAGTTCAAGCCGCAATGGGAGCCGGCGCGGCGCGAAGCCGGCTATCGCGGCTGGCGGCGCGCCGTCGAGCGCGTCAAAGGCTGGGTCGAGCGAGAGTAGCCATAGACCCTTGGGGTTCTTCGATTAAGCTCTGCGCTGCGCGGCGTAGCGCGCCAGGTCCGCTTGCACCGCGGCCGGCACGGCCGGCTGGTGCGTGGCGATGATGCGCTCGGCGCGCTCGTGCGCCCGCTGATACCAGCCGACTTCTTCGCCCGGCTTGCTCGGCCGGTCGAAGGAGCCGCCGTGATAGTACTCGCCGGAGCGCAGCAGCTTCAGGGTCAGGTCGTCGGCTGTGAAATCGCCGCCCGGCCCGACGCGCCGCACTGCCTCAAAGGCGACGCTCTCTTCGTCCACCCGCACGCCGGCCGCCAGCCGATCCAGCGTCTCGATCCAATCGTGATCCATGACGATCAGCTCCGGCGAGACAGCATTGCCGGCCCCCAACGATCCCAACCCCATGAGCAAATCCACCGGCATGAGCGCGGCCAACGCCTGCAAGGCCCGCTCCGCGCCATTCTGCACGTCCAGGGTGATGACGTCGGTGGAAAAAGAGCCGTTGTAGGTCGGCCAGCCGTAGCGCCGATGCACTTCCGCGATGGCCGAGGAGACCAGGACGCGCTCGGCCGAGCCGGGAGAGACGCCGCCGGTCGCCAGGTTGACCGGCCAGGAGCCGGCGCACGAGACCGTCTGAATGCCCGGCCGCAAGGTCTGAATCAGGGTAATCATGAAGAAGGTTTCGGCGAGCTGCAGCGCCGCCGTGCCGGCCAGGGTGAAAGGGCCGGAGACGCCCACCAGCGGCATGGAGAGCGCCCAGAAGGTCGCGCCCCGCTCGCAAGCCAGGCGCGTCGAGGCGCAGCATTCGTGATCCAGACGCAGCGGACTGAGGGGCGAGATGGTCACGCTTAAGACCGGCTTTTCGGCCAGGGACTTTCCGCCGGCCGCGATTTCGGCCATGTCGAGCCAGATGCGCGCATCGGCCGGCGTCATCGGGGCGCAGACGGCGTGCTTGGTCATATTACTGAAGAAGCTGGCGATGGATGCCGGCCGGGCCTGCCGGCGCGGCAGGTCGCTGTACACATTGTCCATCAGATAGATGTAGCTGACGCGCGGCAGATAGTCGCCCAGGCGGGCGTGGCGTTCCACATCGGAGAGGCGCGGCGGACGGTTCCCCTCGTGGAAGTCGGTGACGATGGGATCAGCGATCAGGGAACCCCAGAATGGCCGGCCGGCGCCGGTGAGCAGCTCGCGGCCGGTCGAGGAGGTCAGCCGGATCTGCTTGGGCGTTTGGGCCATCGCCTCGCGTATCTGCGCTTCGGAGAGGCGGACGCGACCACTGGCCTCATCGCAGCGCGCGCCGGCCTTTTGCAGCGCGGCCAGGGTGGCCGGCTCTTCGACCTGCATCCCGATCTCGTCCATGATGCGG
>CAIQJD010000040.1 GCA_903872005.1 uncultured bacterium
CAGGAGGCCTGCGTCATAGTCCAGCGTTTCGCCGCGATAGGCCCAATCCACCCATTCAACGACATCCGGGAGGAGCTTGACGCGCTCGCGGATGAGGGGGATGAGCTGCAGCGTTTCGGGCCGGCGGCGCACTTCGTCCTCGGGCAGACCCAACCCTTGCGCGATGTAGGGCGTCAGGCGCTCGGCCAAAGTTTCGGCCGGCATCTCGCGGATGTAGTAGCCGTTCATCCAATCGAGCTTCTCGTAGGAGAAAGCGGCCGGCGATTTGTTCACGCGAGTCAGGTCGAAGTTGGCGATGGCTGTCTCTGGCGACAGGATTTGGGTCTTGTCGTCCAACGACCAGCCGACCAGGGTCAGGAAGTTGACAAGGGCTTCGGGGAGATAGCCGGCCTGGCGAAACTCATGCACGAAGATGGCATATTCGCCGCCGTCGCGTTTCTTGCGCTTGCTCAACTTGCCGTGGCCGCTGGGATCCAAGATGAGGGGGAGGTGGGCCAGCACCGGCGGCTTCCAGCCAAAGGCATTGTACAGCAAAATGTGTTTGGGCACGCTGGGCAGCCATTCGTCGGCGCGCATGATGTGGCTGATCTCCATGAGGTGATCGTCCACGACATTGGCGAGGTGGTACGTGGGGAAGCCATCGGATTTTAGGAGCACCAGGTCGTCGAGGGTGCTGTTCTCCACGGTTATCTCGCCGCGAATGGCGTCGGTGAAAGTGGTTGCGCCTTCTAGCGGGGCCTTCAGTCGGATCACCGGCCGCACGCCGGCGGCTTCGTACTCGGCGCGCTGCGTGGCTGTCAGGCAGCGGCAGTGGCGGTCATAGCCGGCGGCGCCGGCGTCTTTGTGCGCTTTTTGCTGCTCGCGCAGCGCGTCCAGGCGCTCTGGCGAACAGAAGCAGTAGTAGGCCAAGTCCTGTTCCACCAGCCAGCGGGCATAGTGTTGATAGTGCGCCGTGCGCTCGGATTGGAAGTAGGGGCCATAGGCGCCGCCGACCTCCGGCCCTTCATCCCAATCCAGGCCAAGCCAGCGCATGCCGGCGACGATGTCGCCCAGGGACGCCGGCTGATAGCGCGTGCGATCGGTGTCCTCGATACGGAGGATGAAAGCGCCGCCGAAGCGTCGGGCGTAGAGCCAGTTGAAGAGCGCGGTGCGCGCCCCGCCGACATGGAGAAAGCCGGTGGGACTGGGGGCGAAGCGGACACGGACGGTGGAATCTGCCATTTTGGGCGAACCTCTCTGTGTGGTTGCCAGTTAGCTGACGCGACTGGCGAGCTGGAACTCGATCTTGCGCCGGCGCATGCATACGCTCTGGATGATGCCCTCGCCGATCAAGAAGGTGATGAGGGAGCTGCCGCCGCTGCTGACGAAAGGCAGTGGCATGCCGGTGGCCGGCAGCAGTCCCAAATTCATGCCGATATTGACGATCGCTTGCAGCAGGATCAGCGTTCCCACGCCGGCGGCAAGGAGCTGGCCGAAGGTATCGCGCGCCAACTCCGCGTCGCGATAGGAGCGGACGATAATGGTCAGGAATAGGGTGAATAAGAGCAGGATGCCGGCCATGCCCAGTTCTTCGCCGATGACGGCGAATATGAAGTCTGACCAGCGCACGCGCAGGAAACGCAATTGGCTCTGGCTGCCCAGCGCAAAGCCCTTGCCGAAGAGGCCGCCCGAACCAATGCTGATGAGGGCTTGATCTACGTTGCTGAACTCCCCGTCGTTCCGCTGGGGTTGAATGAACTCAAGCACGCGTTGGCGCTGATAGTCCGCGATATTGGCCCAGGCGATGGGCGATATCAGCGCCACGATCACGAAGACGCCCAGGATGAAACGCCAACGCACGCCGGCGACGAATGCGATCGCAAACCATAGGGTCCCTAAAGAGAGCGCGGCGCTGAGGCTCGGCTCGGCGATGATGAGCGCCATGGGCGGGAGCACGTAGAGCAGCGAGGAAGCGAAGACCCGGAATGATCGTATCTGTTCGCCACGCGTCGAGAAGTAGCCGGCCAGGGTGACGATGAGGAG
>CAIQJD010000041.1 GCA_903872005.1 uncultured bacterium
CGGCGCCGGCCATGCCATCGGCCGGCAAGGCGATGGGCGTCCCCAGGACGCGCGGCAGATACATGACGATCAGTTGCGTCCAGGCGATGAGTACGGTCGTAGCCGGCAAGCCCATGCGCGTCGCCGCCAGGAGCAAGGCGATCGCATTGAGGTACCAGTAATTGCCCGGCGGGAAGGCGAATTGCAAGACGGCCAACAGGATGAGATAGGCCGCGAATTCGATGCGCCGCAGCAGACGCCATGGCTGGGTCGGGCGCAAGTCCGGCAGCGGCCCGCGCGCGACGGACCAGCCGCGTTGGCGCAGCCAGGGCGTCACGAGGATCATCAGCGGCATGGCGACCATCAGACAGTCCAGCACCGTCGCGTAGATCCAGGCGATGCTGGTGGGGAGGTGCTGGGTTGGGGGCAATAGGCCGAGGGCCGCCAGCATGCCGGAGCCAAAGAAGCCGTTGACCGCGGCCATGAGCGCGATGGTCGGGGCTAACCAGTACGCGAGATGGAGTATGCCGGTCGTTTTCTGCCAGCGGAGCCGGAGGGCGACGAAGACGGCCCAGCCGGCGGCTACGGAGAGGGCATCCGGCAGCGCCGTGATGGGGTACAGCAGCCAGTTGGTCATGCCCCACAGGCCGGCCGAGAGCACGGAATTGAGATACACGCCGGCCAGGGCGCGCGGCCCCCACCAAAGGCACATGACCAGGCCCAGGGGGATGGGCCAGTAGATGGCCGGCGCGCCCGGCGCGCTCTGAAAGGCGAGCGAGATGCGCGTGCCGAGGTGACAGATGAGCAGCGGAGCCAGCCACGTCCACCAGGGAAGCGGCTGCGTCGTCGGGCTGTGTGTCTCACGCATGCGTTGAGCGCCCCTTTCCCGCTAAACCTGTTCACTAAACCTGTGAGGTCTTTGAGACCTCACAGGTTTAGTGAAGGTCCTATTCCGGCCGGCCGGCCCGCCGTGGGGCCAGGGCCGCCGCGGCGATCTCTGTCAACCAGTGCGCGGCGACGAGCAGCGCCAGGTTGCGCGCCAGGACATATTGCGCCGTCGTCGTGACGAGGAGGGCCAGGCGCACGGCTTCGGGGCCGGCCTGCTCGGCCAGCAGCCGGCGGCGCCAGGCCGGGTTCAGCGCCAGCTCCAACCCGATGGGAACGAGGCTGAGGAAGGCGCCCCAGTAGGCGTCGCCGACGACCTGCGTCAGAGCGGCGCGATAAAAGGTCCAATGGATTTGTAACGCCGCGACCCGCCACAGGGGCGCCGGCGCGCCATAAGCCGCCGGCGCGGCGCTCCCGCCGCCGGCATAGCGGAAGGTCAGCGCGACCAGGGCCACCGAGACGCCGGCAAAGGCGATCCCCAGCCCGATGTCGCTCAGCCAGTGCAGGCCGGCCAATCCCAGGGCGCTGGGCAGCAGATCGCCGCGCAACAGAGCCACGTAGGGGACGCCGATATAATACACCAGCTCACCGATGGGGCGCAAGGCCGCGCCGGCGTGGAGCCAGCGGGGAAGGGTGCGGCGCAGGAATGGGCGCGGGTGGCTGCCGGCAAAATAGAGCAGCACGGAGAGCGCCAACCAGAGCGCCGGCGCCAGACGATAGGCGGGCAGAGCGAGCAAGGGCGGCGACCTCCTACGGCCGGCGTTTGTCGGCCTTCTGCGGCGGCACAGCCACGCGCGCCAGCGGGGCGAGCAGCGTCATCGTCGCGCCGGCGCCGGGTTTCGATTCCAGGGTCACGTTGCCTTCCAACAGCGCGCCGCGCTCGCGCATATTCATCAGCCCCAGGCTGCCGCGCTGGTCATAGGATTGCAGCACCTTGTCCACGTCGAAGCCGATGCCGTCATCTTGCACGCGCGCCAGGAGATCATCGCCGGCGCTTTGCAGCGTCACCGTCACGCGCCGGGCATGGGCATGCTTGCGGGCGTTGTTGATGGCCTCTTCCAGGATCGAGAAGATGACGCCCTGGGCGTCTTCTCTCAAGACGATGCTGAAGCGAGCGTCGTCCACCGTCACTTCCAGGCCGTCGGTCTCTTTCAGCCGCTGGGCATATTGGCGCAGCGCGGCGACCAATCCCTGGGTCTCCAGGACGACCGGCCGCAGGGTGAAGAGCATGGTGCGGATCTCTTTGCTGGTGCGCCGGGTGATATCTTCCAGCTCGGATAGCTCGATGCGGGCGCGCTCGGGGTCCGAGTTGACCAGGATGCGCGCGTAGTTCAGGCGCATCGCCAGGGCGGCAACACTCTGCGCCGGCCCATCGTGCAGCTCGCGGGCCAGGATTTTGCGCGCCGCTTCTTGCTGGTCTATGATGCGCGCCTGTTCGTCGCGCAGACTTTGGATGAGGCGGGCGTTTTGCAGCGCCACGGTGGCCTGATTGGAGAAAGCGATCAGGAAATGGCACAGGTTGAGATCGAAAGCCTTCTCCTGGGGCGAGGCGAAGAGGATGACGCCGTAGGCATCGGAGCCGGCGCGCAACGGCACGAGGATGGCCGACAGGGCGGAGCGCAACGACTTGAATTGGCTCAGCTCGGCGTCGCTGGCGATGGCATCGCCCAGGACGCCGCCGGCGGTTGATAGGGCGCGCGCCAGGAGGCCCTGGCGGCCGGCGAGGCGCACATTCCAGTCCTCGTCGGGGATGCGATGAGCGCCGGCGACCTGGAGCTGGGGCTGTTGGCCGCGCTCTTCAAAGAAGAGCGCCAGGCCGACGATCTTCTGCGGATCGAGGCCCAGGGCGCGGAATTCCATCATGCTCAGGTCGAAGAGGGTTTCGAGGACCTTCTGGTAATTGACGGTGGCGCCCAACATGCTCGCCATGGCGTAGACGCCATCGGCGCGGTCGCGGGTCAGGCGCAGCTTTTCGACCTCGGCGGTCAGCGCGCTCAGCCGGCCGTCATCGGCCAGGCCGCGCAACAGGCCGACCAGGCTGCCCAGCGCCGGCAGGCTGAGCAAGGCGATGGCCTGCTCCAGATGCGAGTATTCGGCCAGCACGGCGTCGCTTTGGGTGGCGTAGATGCCCAGGCCGGCCAGGGCCAGGGCCAGGCCGCCCAGCAGGCCCCCCAGCGCGCCGCGGCGCAGGCCGACGACGAGGATGGGGAAGAAGGCGAAGGCGGATAGGGGCGTGGGCCACACGCCGGCGCTCACGAACAGGGCCAGGAGGACGCCGAAATCGAGGACGCCGAAGAGGGCC
>CAIQJD010000042.1 GCA_903872005.1 uncultured bacterium
CGCACGAAGTCGGGCGTTACGCCGGAGGCGATCTGCTCGGCTTCGCTCAACTGCTGATGCGTTGTTGAGGCCGGGTGAATCGCCAGGCTGCGCGTGTCGCCGATGTTCGCCAGATGCGTGAAGAGCCTGACGCTCTCGATGAAGCGCCGGCCGGCGGCGGCCCCGCCCTTGACGCCGAAGCCGACCAACCCGCTGGCGCCCTGCGGCAAGTAGCGTCTGGCGTTGGCGTGCGACGGGTGGTTGGATAGGCCCGGATAGAGCACCCAGGCGACTTTGGAATGCCGGCTCAGGTATTGCGCCACGGCCAGCGCGTTCTCGGAGTGGCGCGCCATGCGCAGGCTAAGGGTCTCGATGCCCTGCAAGATCAGGAACGCGTTGAAGGGACTCAGGCAGGCGCCCTGGTCGCGCAGGGTACGCACGCGCGCCCGTAGGGCGAAGGTGATATTGCCGAAGGTTTCGTAGAACTTCAGGCCGTGATAGGTCGGGTCTGGCTCCACGAATTCGGGGAAGCGCCCGCTGTCCCAGGGGAACTTGCCGCTATCCACCAGGATGCCGCCGATGGAGTTGCCATGCCCGCCCAGATACTTGGTCAGGCTGTGCATCACGATGTCTGCGCCATGTTCGATGGGCCGGCAGAGCGCCGGCGACGCCGTGGTATTGTCCACGATCACCGGGACGCCGCGCGCGTGGGCCGCTGCGGCGATGCCGGCGAGATCGGGGATCGTCAGCCGAGGATTGCCAAGCGTCTCCAGGAAGACCGCTTTGGTGCGGTCGGTGATGGCTGCGGCGAAAGCGGCCGGCTCATCGCTATCTACCCAGCGGGTGGCGACGCCGATGCGGGGGAGCGTGCCGGTGAAGAGCGTGACCGTCCCGCCATAGAGTCGCGTGGTGGCGACGATCTCGTCGCCGACGGCGCAGAGGGTGCTGAGGATGCCGGTGGTCGCTGCCTGGCCGCTGGCGAAGGCCAGCGCGGCCGCGCCGCCTTCCAGCGCCGCCACACGCTTTTCCAGGACGTCGGTGGTCGGGTTCATGATGCGGGTATAGATGTTGCCGAATTCTTGCAAGGCGAAGAGTTTGGCGGCATGGTCGGTGCTGCGGAAGACGTAGCTGCTGGTCTGCCAGATGGGGGTTTCGCAGGCACCGGTCTCGGCGTTGGGGGTGAAGCCGGCGTGCAGGGCGCGCGTCTCGAAGCCGGGGGTGGACGTATCAGACATGGCTCAACTCTCCTGAATAAAGGTATGCGGTGGACATATCATACTATTTCTATAGGATTAGTAGTATAATACCACAGACGGGCAGATCTGTCAAATCGGCCGGCGGCCCAGGCCCGCCGGCGCGACGCGTTGACAGCGTATCCCTTTCGTGGTATACTTTCAATCTCATCAGGCAGGCGCTGCGCCCCGGCTTGGAGATGCGGGTAATCAGAGACGATTGCTTCAGCTAGCCTTGCGGGCCGTGGCCGAGGCTGGCTCTTTTTGTGGCCCCGCCACGCGTGGCAGGTAGACGTGAAGATACTCACGATTAGCGACAAGGTCGAGCCTATCCTGTATAGCGAGCGGGTGGCCGCCCGCTTCGGCGATGTAGA
>CAIQJD010000043.1 GCA_903872005.1 uncultured bacterium
CAGCCGCTCGCTGGCCGCGAAGACGCCATATTGATCGAGATTGCGGCGAATGGCCGGCTCGTTGATTTGCAGCCCCCGCACGATGCGCTGCGCCTTCAGGATTACTTCCTCCGTCGCCAGGAAGGCGTCCGGCAAGACCAGCCGGCGATTGGCCGAATCGTCCAGCGTGCGCTCCAGCAGCGAGTGGGCCGCGTTATCCCAGGCGACCCGCGGCAGCGTCGCCACGTAGCGCGCCAGGCTGTCTATGTTCTCCGCGTTGATCGGGTTACGCTTGAAGGCCATGGCGCTAGAGCCGACCTGCTTGTTGCCGAAAGGTTCAGCCCATTCCCCCACCGGCGGCGACTGCAACAGGCGCAGGTCGAAGGCCAGCTTGTAGAGCGTGCCGGCCAGGCCGGCCAGGGCATTGATCACCAGCCAGTCCTGTTTGCGCGGGTAAGTCTGCGTGGCAATCTCAAAGGCATCCAGGGCCAGATCTGCCATGATGCGCGATTCCATTTCGCGCGCGCCGGCCGCGCCGAGCAGTTGCGCGTACGAAGCCGACGTGCCCACGGCCCCCTTGAACCCCTTGCCCTTGATCTCAGCGGCGACGCGGCCCAGCTCGGCCCAATCGGTCAGCAGGTCCTGGCCATAGACCGCCAGGCGATAGCCGACGGTCGTCGGCTCGGCCGGCTGAATATGCGTGAAGGCCATGCAGGCCAGGTCGGCCGTGCGCTCAATCTGGCCGGCCAGCGCCTCCAACAAGGCGCGCAAGCGCCCCAACAGGAGACGCAACGCCTCCCGCAGGCGCAGCGCGTCCGCATTGTCCTCAATATCCATCGAGGTCGCGCCCAGATGGATGATCGGCCCGCCAACAGGGCATTGCTCCGCGTACGCCTTCACTTCGGCCATCAAGTCGTGCTTGATGCTCTCTTCAATTTCCAGGGCGCGGGCCAGGTTGATCTCTTCGGCGTGCGCGCGCAAATCGGCCACCTGTTCGGCGGTCGTCAGTCCAAAAGCCGACTGGGCGCTTGCCAGCGCCACCCAGATGCGCCGCCACAGCCGGCGACGCGCCGTCTCACTCCACAGCCGGCGCATTTCCTCGGAGCCATAGCGCCAGGTGAAGGGCGAGAGAAAGGTGTCATGGTCGAACATACGCGCCTCCTCAGCCGGCGTAACGCACGCCGGCGGCGAACAAGGCCAGCCCCAACCGGCCGGCCGCGCCGCGCGCCCAACGCGGATGCTGCTGCGGGACGATATGATCCTCTGGGTGCGGCATCAGGCCCAGGACATTGCCAGCCGGGTTGCAGAGACCGGCGATGTCGCATTGAGAGCCGTTGGGATTAGCGGGATATGCGCCGTCCGCCGGCCGGGCGTCGTCAGTCGCGTAGCGCAGCGCCGCCTGACCGCGCTCAACCAGCGCGCCAGCTTCCGACGAGACGAAGCGCCCCTCGCCATGGGCCACCGGGCAGTCCATCGGCTCGCGCAGCTCGCGTGTGAAGAGACACGGGCTGCGCGGATCGGGCAGCAGAGTAACCCAGCGACATTCGAAATGGCCCGACGCATTGAAGGTGAGGGTCGCCGGCCGCGCCGCCCCGCCGGGCAAGATGCCCGATTTCACCAGCGCCTGAAAGCCATTGCAGATGCCGATGACCGGCCGGCCGGCGACGACGAAGGCGGTCAATTGCTCCTCGAAGTAGAGGCGCAAGTCCAGACTGAGCAATTTGCCCGCACCCAGGGCATCGCCATAGGAGAAGCCGCCGGGGATGACCAGCATGCCATAGTCCCCAAGCCGCCGCTCGCCGGCGCGCAGCCGGTTCACGTGCACGATCTCCGGCCGGCCGCCGGCCGCCTCGCATGCCCAGGCTGCCTCCCGGTCGCGATTCGTGCCCGACGCATGTAACACCAGGACATTGCAACGATCAGCCATCAGCGTTCAGCCTCATGAGGATCACCCGTTGCCGGGTTCTGTGAGACGACGACGCCATTCTTCCACGTCGCGGTCGCCTCTTCCACGGATGCGACGCAAACCGGCGCGCCAGCGCGTCCCAGGATAACCAGCTCGTCCCCGCCGGCCACGCCGACCCGCGCCAACGGGACGCCCGCCAATGCGGCGCGGAAGTCCAGCTCTTGCGCCGGCGCGACTTCGACCAGCAGCCGGCCGTTACTCTCGCTGAACAGGCACGTCGCGTCATCCCAATCGCCCGAAACGAGCATGTCGCCCAACCGCAGCATCATGCCCAGCCGGCCGGCGCTGCACATCTCGGCCGCCGCTACGCCCAGGCCGCCCTCGCTCAAATCGTGGCAGGCGCGAATCAAGCCGGCGCGCATGGCCCGGTGCAGCGCGCGATACATCGCCAGACCATCGGCCGGCAGCGCCGGCGTCGTGGACGCGCGGGTCGGATCGGCGTCGGCAAGGCGCGCGTAGTAGCTCCCGATCAGGGCCGGCCCGGTGACGCCAACCAGATAGATAGCGTCGCCGGCGGCCTTCAGGTCCAGCGTGACCGCCTGCCGCACGTCGGGGATGATGCCCAGCGCCGAAATGAGCAGCGTCCCCGGGATGGGAATGCGCTCGCCGGCCGGCCCCACATACTCGTTGTTCAGGCTATCCTTGCCAGAAATGAAGGGCGCGCCATAGGCCACGGCCGCGTCGTAGCAGCCCTGCGCGGCGCGCGCCAGCCCACCCAACTGCTCCGGCCGGCGCGGGTTGCCCCAGCAGAAATTGTCCAACAGGGCGATCTGATCGGGGTCGGCCCCGACAGCCACTGCGTTCCGCAGGGCCTCATCCACGGCGCTGAGCGCCATCGCATACGGATCGGCCTTGCCAAGCTCCGGATTGACGCCCAGACTCAAGACCAGTCCTTTGTGATGTTGCCAGGTTTGCAGCGGCTTGAGGACGACGGCGTCGGCCGGCCCATCATGGCGCGCGCCGGTCAGCGGCTTGACCAGGGTCCCGCCGCCCACCTCGTGGTCATAGCGCCGGATAATGTCTTCTTTGGAAGCAATGTTGGGGTGCGCCAGCAGCGTGAGCAATGCCTGACGCAAGCGCAGCGCCGGCCCTTTCCCGCGCGCCGCGCCCGGCGCTGCCAGCGAAGGCAAGCGCGCCGGCAGCGTGCAACGCGGCAATCCGTCGTGCAAGAAACGCATGTCCAAATCGGCGACGGTCGCGCCGGCGTAGCGCACCAGCAGCCGGCCCCCGCCCGAAAAATGCCCGATGGAGGTCGCCGAGACGCCCCACTGCCGGCACAACTCTTGCAATGCCGGCCATTGCCCCGGCGGAACAGCCAGCACCATGCGCTCCTGCGCCTCGCTCAACCAGATCTCCCAGGGCGACAGGCCGGCATACTTGAGCGGGACTTCCGATAGATCCACATCCACGCCCAGCTCTTTGCCCAATTCGCCAACCGCGCTGGAAAGGCCGCCGGCCCCACAATCGGTAATGGCGCTATACAGGCGTTGGTCACGCGCCAGGCAGACCACTTCCAGCACGTCCTTCTCCACAATCGGGTCGCCGATCTGCACCGCCGAGCCGGCGATCTCGCCGGTCTCATGGGTCAAGGCTTCCGAAGAGAAGGTTGCCCCATGCAGGCCATCGCGGCCGGTGCGCCCACCGATGACGATGACCAGGTCGCCGGCGCGCGCGCCGGTCGGATGCGCCCCTTTGGGCGCGATGCCCAGGCAGCCCACAAAGACCAGCGGATTGGACGTGAAGCTCTCGTCGTACAGGATCGCGCCGCTCACCGTGGGGAGACCCAGCTTGTTGCCATAGTCTTCGACCCCGGCCACCACGCCGGCCTTGACGCGCCGAGGGTGCAGGCTCCCTTCAGGCACGGCTGCTATCGGCAGGTCTTGCGGCCCAAAACAGAGCACGTCGGTGCAGGCGATGGGTCGCGCCGAGACTCCGATGATATCCCGCACGACGCCGCCCACGCCGGTGTTGGCCCCGCCAAAAGGCTCCAACGCGCTGGGATGGTTATGGGTCTCGACCTTGAACGAGACCTCGTATTCATCGTCGAAATCAATGATGCCGGCGTTGTCAACGAAGGCCGAGCGCACCCAGGGCTTGTCGACGCGTTCAGTGGCCGCCCGAATCGTGCTGCGTAGCAGGCCGTCAATGACCTGCGCCGGCTGGCCATCCTCTTGCAGCTCGATGCGCGCCCGAAAGGTCTTATGGACGCAATGCTCTGACCAGGTCTGCGCCAGCGTCTCCAATTCCACGTCCGTGGGCGCGCGGCCCTGGCCGGCAAAGTAGTCGCGAATGGCGTGCATCTCGTCGAGGTTCAGCGCCAGGAGCCGGCGTCGGCTGAGGGCAACCAGTTCCTCATCGCTCAGGTCAGCCAGCGCCACCCGCTCGACGCCATGAACGGCAGCGGCCGGCTGTGGGAAAGCCGGCCGCATGGGGCCTACGTAGTAATGTTGGATCGTCTCGTTGCAGAGGAGCCGGCGCGCCGCCGTATGCGCGCCGGCCTCGTCCAGGTCGCCGCGTAAGGTGTAACGCCGGCCGGTGGCGGCCTGCACGCCGGGGATGCCCAGGCTGGCCGCCGTGGCCGCAATCTGGTTGGCGACCGGGTCCGTCACGCCGGGACGCAGGCCGACCTCGATGATCCAGGCGTCGGCCGGCCGCTCGAAAGCCGGCATATCCTCCACCGCCTCCCAGCGCGCGACCTCGATGGCCGGATCGGCGAAGAGGATCGCGCAGAGGCGGTCGAGTTGGTCGGGGCGCAGGTCGCCGCGCACGAAGTAGAGCGTATGCGACTCCGCATGGCGCAGGCCGGCAATGCCCAGCGCCGCCGCATCGTGAACCAGAGCCGGCGCGGCGGCTGCGCCAGGTTCGGTCGGGTAGACCGTCATGCGATAGTACATAGTCGGCAACACGTCCTGAGAGAATGGCCGAGAAAACGAAAGTAGGCCGGCTGGCTTTGACTCCAGTGGCCTACATTGGCAGTTGACGTTGCAGTATGTTACGCTTCTGATTGTACCACAGGGGCGGGAACCGTCAAATCTCGCGCCCTTGCGCGTCAGGGACGCAGCCGGCGCGGCGCAATCTCCCGCGCCCCGGCCACCATCATCGCCGGCCCCGAAGGCGCCGGCGGCTGCACGAAGCTCGGCTGTGGATGCGCCAGATAGTCGTCTGTCGCCTGCTTGCCGGCGGCGATCATCTCGTCAATATGGTCGAAATCGTTGAACGGCAAGTCATGAAACGCGCCGACGTGAATGTGGTGCAACTCGATGGCCGGCTCAGCCGCGGCGCGCTCCAGGTCATCGA
>CAIQJD010000044.1 GCA_903872005.1 uncultured bacterium
CCACCGCCAAGAAAGTGCTCGATCTGATTATGAGCACCGAGGATGGCCCGCTGTACGATGCGGCCCAGGACGCGATGGAAGAATTACGTTTCGCTTCTGAATGTCCCGAAGTCGGCGATCTGTTGCGCTCCGTAGATGATGATGAAGACGATGATGACCTGTACGACGCGTTGGAGGAGCCGGCCGGACTCTTTGACGATTACGCGGAAGAGTACGATAACGAGGAAGAGGATGAGGACGCGGATGACGACGAGGACGAAGATTGGGAACCAGACGCCGGCGTCGGTCGCCGCGCCCTCGCCTTCGACCACGATGACGACACAGATAGCGACGACGAAGAGAGCGAGGACGATACGAACGCCGTTTGAGCGCCATCATTAACACCCTGTTTCAGACCATCCTGCCCATCATTTTGATCGCCGCCGCCGGCTATCTGCTGCAACGCCGCATGCGCCTCGACGTACGTTCCATCTCACGTATCTGTCTCTATATCCTGACTCCCTGTCTGGGATTCAGCTCGATGGCGCAATCCAAGATGGACGCCAGCCTCCTGGGGCGCATGGCGGCCGTCACGGCCCTGACCATCATCGTCCTGGTCCTCATTGGCGCTCTGGCGACCGCTTTGCTCAGAGGCAGCCGGCAACAGCGCAGCGCCATGCAGCTCTCCCTGGCGTTTTCCAATTCGGGCAATTTCGGCCTGTCAGTCTGCCTCCTGGCCTTCGGCGACGCCGGCCTTGGCCTGGGCATGGTCTGCTTCATCACCATGTCGTTGCTGCTCAATTCGTTGGGCGTCTTCCTGGCCTCGCTCGGCGGCAAAGCCGGCAGCGTCGCCGCTTCGCTCAAGAACATGCTGGGCATGCCGCTGCTCTATGCCGCGTTGTTGGGGCTGGCGTGCAACTTTGCCGGCGTGACTGTGCCGGCCCCGCTGTTGAAAGCCACGGACCTGGCCGGCAAGGCGGCCGTGCCGGTGATGCTCCTGGTGTTGGGCATGCAACTGGCCGGCGCGCGGCTGGGCGAAGAGTTGCGGTTCATCGGTGTCGGCACGGTGCTCAAGCTCTTCGTCGCGCCGGCGATTGCCATGGCCTTCGCCAGCCTGCTGCGCCTGAGCGGTCTGCCCTGGCAGATCGCCATCCTGGAGGCAGCCATGCCGACGGCCGTCTCGACCGTCATCATCAGTCAGGAGTTCGAGGCGTCGCCGGCTTTCGCTTCCAGCATGGTGCTTGTCACCACCATCCTCAGCGTGGCGACGCTTACCGCGACGCTGGCCGTGCTATCCTGAGCGCGCCATTGCCGGCGCAAGGGAGGTCCTCATGGCAGATGTCCGCACCTTCATCGCGATCCGCCTGGATGAGCGCATCCATCGCAAGCTGGAGCTGCTGCAGGAGGAGCTGCGTGGGGCGACGCCGCCACGCCTGGTGCGCTGGGTGGAGCCGGCCAATATTCACCTGACCCTCAAGTTCCTGGGCGACACGCCCGCTGCCCGCATCCCCGAAATCGCCGCTGCCCTGGAGCAAGTCGCCGCCGGAGCGACGCCCTTCGCGTTTGAGCTGGCTGGCCTGGGCTGCTTTCCGAATACGGCGCGCCCCAATGTCGTCTGGGTGGGAGTGCAGGATGCGGGCGGCCGGCTCGCGGCCCTGCAAGAGGGCGTGGATGCGACCCTGGAGCGGCTGGGCTTCGCCCGCGAGGGGCGCGGCTTCTCGCCGCATCTGACCCTGGGGCGCGTGCGCCGCGAGGGCCGGCCGGCCGACATCGCCGCCGTCGGGCAAGCCGTTGAGAAGCGTCGCGAGAAGGTGAAGAGCGTCGGCCGGCAGGAGGTCGCGGCAGTGACGTTATTTCAGAGCGACCTGCGCCCCGATGGGCCGATTTACACCGCGTTGGCCGAGGCAACGCTGGGCCGGCACTAGGCCGGTCGAAGGACGCAACGGCAGGTTGCTTTTGCCGCGACGGCGCGTTACAATGGAAGGGAGCAACATGCCAGGAGGGACGATGATGACAGGCCCGCTTGATGCAGTAACTGCGTTTCACAACGCCTTCCGACGCGACATGGCCGGCATGGATGCCGCGTCGCTTGAGGTCGCACGCGGCAAGACAGGACTCGCGCCGGCGGTCGAACGCTTCCGCTTTCTCAACGAAGTGCTGGTTTGGCACGCCCGCGGGGAAGAACTTGCCATCTTCCCGGCGCTTGAAGCCGTCGCGCCCTCCGTCGCCGAGGCGTACGAACGAGATCACCGAGGTCTGGATGCGGCATTCGATGCCTTGAATGCCGCGTTCTCTGCACACGACGCGTTGCAGACGGCGCGCGCCAGCGCCGCCTTCAAATTCCATCTCGACATTCATCTGGCAAAGGAAGACGCGCACCTGTACCGGCTCATCAGGGAGCGCGTGTCGGCGCCCGACCAGGGCAAGGCGGTCGGTATCATGTCAACCACCGTGCCGCAGGAACGCTTCCCCGAAGTGATCGCGTGGCTGTTTCCATTGTTGGGCGACGACGATCGCGAGAATATGACCCGCATCTGGCAGATGGTGATGCCTGCTCCGGCATTCGCATACGCCAGGCAGCTCATTCAAAGGGCCATTGGCAACGACTGGGCGGAGCTGACACGGCGCATCCCTGCGCTGGCATGATACAGAGCCGGCCGACCCAGCTCACGGTGCCCCTGCAACGTCGCCACGCTGTTTCTGCCGCGTCGCTGGGCCGGCGCCCGGCCGGCAGACCTGGCGTCGGCCGGCCTGTTCTCGATAGAAAGGCTGCCATTTCCCATGAACAGCGCGGATCTCCTGGGGCGTGGCTTCCAAACGTGGAAGCCATTTCGTCTTTCTCAGGAAAGCTCGCTTCTCGCCGGCCTGCCAAACGAGCCAGGGGTCTATGTCCTGCGTAGCCCCAGGCCCTTCGGGAGGTACAGAGGCAGTTCGGACATCGTGTATATTGGGTCAACCGCTGACTCGAAAGGCATGAAGCACAGAATTCGCTTCTATTTTCACCCCGGCCCGACGCAAGAGACGAACATGCGTATTCGCGGGAAGTTGGATCTGGTGGATGATCTTGAGATAGGGTGGAAGTCCACCGCCGACCCAGAGCTGGCGCGGTGCCTGGAGGGCGACCTGTTGGCCGACTACGAGCGCGATCACCTGGAGCTGCCGCCATTCAATCGCCAGACCGGCCGCAAGCCACGCCTGGCCCAGCGCCCCTGAGACCGAGGTACTCCCATGACCGACCGCAAGAACGTGACGCGCGCCCAACTGGCCGGCGAGCTGGCTGCCCTGGGTCTGCGCGCCGGCGATACCGTGATGCTGCACAGCTCCCTCAGCGCCCTGGGCCAGGTGGATGGTGGGGCGGAGGCCGTCGTAGACGCCCTGCTGGATGTCGTCGGGCCGGCCGGCACGCTCCTCACGCCGGCCTTCCGCGACAGCGTCTGGGGCGACCCCAAGAACTTCACCAACAGCGATTGTGACTGCGCCAGCGCCGACGGCCTGTGCCATAGCCAGCAGCCCGGTTTCCAGGGCGCCATCGCCGAGGCGGTGCGCCGCCGGCCGGGGACGCTGCGGAGCTGTCACCCGACCCATTCCTGGGTCGCGTGGGGGCCGGCGGCGCGCCGGCTGCTGATCGGCCATCGCGCCACGCTGGCCTTCTGCGGGCCGGGCAATCCCTTCGAGGAACTCGTGGCCCTGGATGGCTGTGTGCTGACCCTGGGCGTGCGGGTCAATACTGTCACCCTGTGGCACTATTACGAGGAAGTGTTGCTGGTGCCCTATCTGGGCAACTACTGGCCCAAAGAGCGCCATCTCAACCATTGTGTGGCCGGCCGGCGCATCCAATACGACTACCCGGGCATCATGCAAGAAGTCTGTCAGGCCAGCGGCATCCTCAAAGCCGGCCCCACCGGCAAGGGCGTCTCTGGGCTGATGCGGGCGCGGGCTTTCGAGAGCTTCATGGCGACTATCATGGCCGACGATCCCTATGGCCTCGTCTTGCGCCCACCCAGCCGCGACTGCGGCGACCTGGCGCTGGACGCTTTGGCGAAAGCCGCGGCGATGCTGCGCGCCTGGGCACGCGGGCCGGCCCGGCCGGCGCATGGCTTCGGCGTCCTCCCGCGCCCTATCGACGCGGCCGCGCCCGGCGAGCCGGTGCGCCGGGATTGTCCGGCCTTCGCCGGCGACCACCCCGCGGCCGGCCGGCTGATTCCCCTCTGCCGGGCCAACGGCATCCACCCAAAGTACTTCCGCCTGGGCGGGCCGTTCGGGCAGTATGGTGTGACCACTTGCGGCCTGTGTATCTGGAACGAGCGGTATGCTGCGGTATAGGTGCTTGAGCGGG
>CAIQJD010000045.1 GCA_903872005.1 uncultured bacterium
AGGTTCTGCACCGTCTCTTTCCCCAGATAGTGGTCAATGCGATAGACGCTCTCTTCGTCGAAGGCGGCATGCACTTCATCGTTCAGCCGGCTGGCGCTGCGGGCGTCATGGCCGAAGGGCTTCTCGATGATGATGCGCGTCCAGCCCTCGGCGCTGCGCGACAGGCCGGCCACGCCCAGGTTGGCGATGATCGGGGAATAGAGCTGCGCCGGCGCGGCCAGGTGGAAAAGCCGCCGGCTCGCCTGCGGAGCCACATCGCGGGCGCGATCAATCTCGTCCAGACAGGCGCGCAATTCCTTAAACGAGTCCAGATCGTCATACACAACCTGGACGTAGCGCAGATGCGCCGCGAAATCATCCCAGCGGCCGCAACGCTCCGGCGAGATGCGCGCTCCCTGGCGCACGCCATCGAAAAGATGGGTGCGAAACGCGTCATCGCTCATGGGCGTGCGCGCCGCCCCAACGATGGTCGTCTGGGGCGGCAGCAACCCGCCGCAGAAGAGGCTGAACAGCGCCGGCGCCAGCTTGCGATGCGTCAAGTCGCCGGACGCGCCGAAGATGACGATCGTCGGCGGGATGCCTGGCGCGTTGCTCATGGCTCCGACTTTCGGACAGCGTGGCCGCCGAACTGTTGGCGCAGCGCCGCCAGAAGTCGCGCCGCGTAGCTATCCTCTTGTCGCGAGACGAAGCGCGCCATTAGGGCCAGCGTAATCGCCGGCGCCGGCACGTCCAGGTCTATGGCCTCGGCCACCGTCCAGCGCCCCTCGCCGGAATCCTCCACGTAGGGCGCGATATCGCGTAATTGCGGGTCTCCGGCCAGGGCCGCCGCCGCCAGATCGAGCAGCCAGGAACGCACCACGCTGCCATCGCGCCAGATCTCTGCAACCTGGTGCAAGTCGAGATCAAACTCGCGCTTGGCTTGCATGATCTCGAAGCCTTCGGCAAAGGACTGCATCATGCCGTACTCGATGCCGTTGTGCACCATCTTGACGAAGTGGCCGGCGCCGACCGGCCCTACATGACCCCAGCCGCGGTCGGCCGCCGGGGCCAACGTTTCCAGCGCCGGCCGCAGGCGCTCCACAGCGCCGGCCGCGCCGCCCAACATGATGCTGTAGCCGCCCTGCAGCCCCCAGATGCCGCCGCTGACGCCAGCGTCCACAAACCCGATGCCCTGCGCGGCCAGGCGTTCGCCCCGGCGCATCGAGTCCTTGTAGTTGGCGTTGCCGCCATCCACCAACAGGTCGCCGACGGCCAATAGGGCGGCCAATTCTTCGATGTGTTCCTCGGTAGCCGCCCCGGCCGGCAACATGCACCAGACGACGCGCGGCGGCGTCAGCGCGGCGATCAACTCGGCCAGGCTGAAGCTCGGCGTCAAGCCCTCGGCGACCAGCGCGTCGGTCTTATCGCGGCTGCGATTATACCCGACCACGCGATGGCCGGCGCGCAACAGCCGGCGGGCGATATTCGCCCCCATGCGACCAAGCCCGATAACGCCGAGTTCCATAGGCTCTCCCAACGTCCCCTTACCTGGCCGACGCCCAGACCAGCGCCACCAGTTGCACAGTGATGTCCGTCTTCTTGGGCCGAATGCTGATCGTCTCCAAAGCCTCCGTCTGCGGATCAATCTTCGACTGCAACGCGGCGACTTCGGCCTCAAAGGCCGCGTTCAAATCATTCACCTGCCCCTGCAGCACATCCGCAGTCTCTTGCGCTCGCTGCACATCGGCCTGCTGTTGCGCCGCGCGCCCGACGCCGCGCGCCGTCGTGGCCGCCCGGCCCATCGTGCCCAGGCTGACCGGTTTGCTGCCGATGAAGGCGCTCAACACCGTCGCTCCCAGGGAAATGGCGGTCTGCACTTTGGCCTGTTTGGCCTGACCCGCCTCGCGCTCCACGCTTTGCTCGGCGCGCCGCTGCTTTTCCTTCAGGGCCGCGAGTTTGGGCGCATACTTGGCCCGCAGCGTCTCCGTCACCTGGTCGCGTTGCTCACGCGCGACCACGCCCAGCCGCACGCGGAAATCGCGCTCCGTTTCGCCCGGCTTCGAGATGGCGCCTAGTCCCGGACTCCGCAGCAGCTCAACCTTCTGGCTGCCGTAGAGCCAGGAGACGAATTCGCGATTCCAGGTGGCATAGCTCTTGGCCTTCTGCCCCTCGGCCGGCAGCGTCCCGAAGGCCACGCCGGCCGCCGGCGCGCGCTCCAAATCGGCTATGGCTGTCTCGGCCGGCTGGGACTCGTCCCAATTGATCGGCACGGCTTGATCGCGCATCGGCGTCGTCAAGACCACATCCTGTGTGATATCCGTCTTGGTCTTGGCATCCACGAAATGGATTCTGGCTGAACCGAGGAGCAGAGGCTGATAAGTCATGCCGGCGGCGCTGCCGCGCGCCGGCGCATAGAATTGCGGAATATCGGCCCCCAGGGGAGGCGGCCCGCCCGGCGCGCCCATCCCTGCCCCTGCCGCGACGCTGGCTGGCCGGGCCGCCGGCGCTTCCGCGGCCACAGTCGCCGCGCCGCCCGGTCGAACCGCCGGCGCGGGCGCTCCTGCCGCTGCCTTGTACGGATCCATCAGGGCCTTGATCTGTTGGCGAGTCATGGGGCCACGCAAGTAGGACATGGTCCAGCGCGTCTGGAAGATGATTGGCTCATCATCGTGGACATTGTTGAGCAAGAAGACGCGGCTGCTAAGACCGGCCAGCAGTTGTTCCATGCGTCCGCGATTAAACTTGCCGCCGGCGCTGGCCGCCACGCCCTCCAGGCCGGCCATCATGCGCTCCTTGTCCCGCTCGGTTTGCAGCCGGCCGATGAACCAGGTGCCGGCATTGGATAGCCCCTTATAGTCCAAATCCACCGGGTTCTGCGTCGCCAAAACGACGCCCAGGCCGAAGGCACGCGCCTGCTTGAGCAGGGTCAGGAAGGGCTGCTTGGATGGTGGATTCGCCACAGGCGGGAAGTACCCGAAGATCTCGTCCATATAGAGCAGCGCGCGCAGGCTGGTCGTGCCCGGCTGGCCGCGCATCCAACCAATCACCTGATTCAGCAGCAGAGAGACGAAGAACATGCGCTCCGGATCGCCCAGGTGCGCGATGGAGAAGATGGCAACCCGTGGCTTACCCTGCGGTGTGTGCAAGATGGACGCGATGTCCAGGGGCGTTCCCTCCAACCAGGCGCGGAATCCCGGCGCGGCCAACAGGTTGTTGAGCGCCAATACCAGCGCGAAGCGATCCTTACTGGGATAGAACGATTCCAGATCCAACACCCCGATGCGAGTCACCGGCGGGGTTTGCACCTGCTGAATCAACATTTCCAGGGTCAGATCGCGCCCCGCGCCCCAGGCTTGCCCCACAATCATGGAGAGCAAGATATGTTCGCGGCTCTGCAATGGCTCGGCGTTGACGCCGGCCAGCCCCAGCAAGCTCGTCACCGTCGTCTGGATGCGCTCTTGCAGCAGCTCGCCATCTTCGGCGATCTCGGCCGGCGGCGCGGCAAACGACTTCAGAATGGAAATCGGCACGCCGGCGCTGCTGCCGGGGGTATAGATCGTGAACTCCGCGGCATTGCGTAGGCGCTGAATGCGCGCGCCGTCCTCGCCCCAATCGGCCAGCCCCTTGCGCCACAGCTCCGCTTGTTGCGCGCCATACTCTTCGGTAGAGAGGCCCTTCTTGCGCGCATCTTCTTCATTGACCCACGGCGTGAAGTCCTCCGGCCGCAAGGACGGGAAGGTCAGCAGCAGGTTGCTTAAATCGCCTTTGGGATCAATGATGATGGCCGGCACGCCATCAATGGCCGCCTCTTCGATGACGCCGATGCATAGGCCGGTCTTGCCGCTGCCGGTCATGCCCACGCAGACGGCATGGGTTACCAGGTCGCGCGAATCGTACAGCAGCAGGTCATTGCCGAGCTTCTTGCCGGCCAGGTCATACTCGCGCCCCAGATAGAATACGCCCAGTTTCTCGAAATCTGCCATAGCTCGTGTCGCCTCCCTCTTGAACTTGCGTGCCCGAGCCAATGCTCGAAACAGCTCGCAAACGTGGAGCTAAATCACCAACTTCTCGCTGGCCGCGCCGGCAGCGCGCTCTCGAAAACGCGTGAAGCGGAACGGTGAATCTTCCACGCGCAACTTGCCCAGCATCATCTCAATGGCCATGCGGCTCCCTTCCGGCGCCCCCATCACACCGTGCCCGCTGTACCCCAAATTGAAGAACAGGCCGGGGATATCGGGGTGCGGGCCGAGGATGGGCTTGGCGTCCGGCGTGATCGTATACTGGCCGGCGCTCAAGAACAGGTTATCGCGTGTCAACCGCTGGATGACTCCCTCCCAAAACGGCGCAGTGCGCTTGACCTGGTGCAACACCATGGCCGCAAATTGCCAGTCCACTGGCACATTCTCGCTGGGCATACTGGGGTCTTCGTCAATGGCCCATCCCAACGCCGCGCCGCCCACTTCGGGCCGCCAATAGGCGCCCGTAACCATGTCAATGGTCATCGGCGCGCTCGGGGGGATAAATTCGTCGTGGCCGACGATGGCCTTCTGCCGGCGCAGGATCGTCAGCGGCAAATCAATGCCGGCCTTCTTGGCGACCACGCCGGAGAAGGGGCCGGCGGCGATCACCACCCGCCGCGTGGAAATGGGGCCGCGATCAGTCTCGACGCGCGCCACTCCCTGACTGTCAAAGACAATCCCCGTGGCTTCCGTGCGGAGCAAGAATGTCGCTGCGCTCCCTTTGGCGAAGCCGTAGGTCACTTCGTGCGCCGAAAGCCAGCCATCTTTGGCGCGCCAGGTCGCCGCGGTGACGTCCTCAGAGACCCAGGGGAAACGCTTGCGTACCGTACTCTCGTCCCATAACTCGACATCTTTCAAGCCGGCGTCTTGCATGCGCTGTACGGTGCGCCGCGCGGTCGTCGGCCCATCCGGCCGGTCGGTCCAAAAGAGATACCCTTGCTGATGCAGGCTGATGTCATAGCCACGTATGCCGATGTGCTCGGAAAAATTCTCGAAAACCTGGATGCTCGCCAGCATCATCGCCACGTTTTCCGGCTCGCTGAACTGGGCGCGAAAACACTCTTCCGACGCTGCCGTCGTCAGCGTCGCCAGACCGTCACGCATCTCCACAACGATGGTCTTGAGGCCGGCGCGCGTCGCATAGAACGCGGTGGCCGAACCGAGGATGCCGCCGCCGATGATCACCAGGTCGGCGCTGCGCGGCACATCCGTATCGCTGGGAACGATCACTCTACCCATAAGAGACCTCCATTGGTCGGTTGATTGGGACTTGCGCGCTTCGGCTACATCTCAGGCTTTGTGCTTCACGGCGACAACGGGGAGTTCCACAATGAAGTTCGCCCCGCGACCTGGCTCGCTTTCGGCCCGAATAGTCCCCTGATGCTCTTCTATTATACCATAGCAGATAGACAACCCAAGTCCGGTGCCTTTGCCTACGGTCTTCGTCGTAAAAAAGGGGTCGAAGATGCGCGATAGGCTTTCTGGTGGGATGCCGGGGCCGTCATCCTGCACCTCGATGTGGATCGTCTTGCCGTCCAGGAAACGCGACCGAATCGTCAATTGCCCGCCGCTGTTGGCTTCGAGCATCGCCTGTTCGGCGTTCAGCAACAGGTTGAAGAAGACTTGCTGCAATTGATGGTAGTCGGCCAGGGTGACCGGCACATTGTCGGCCAGGTCCATATTTACGCTGATATTGCCGGCGCTCAGTTCGTACTGCCGCATCTCCAGCGCCGTGCGTATCACGTCATTGATGTCTGTCGCCACGCGACGCGGCTCGTGTTCGCCCACAAAGGTCAGCAAATTCTGCACGATGCGCGCGGCGCGCTTGCCTTGCCGGATAATGCGATCCAGATCCGCCTGCATGCGCGGCTCTGTGGCTGCATTGTAGAGAAGCTGCGAGTAGCCGATGATGGAAGTGAGCGGATTGTTCAGTTCGTGGGCCACGCCGGCGGCCAGTTGTCCCAACGCCGAAAGCTTCTCGGTCTGCTGCATCTGGCGCTTGGCGGCGCGCTCCTGGGTGGCATCCTGGATGATGAAGAGCGCGCCGGTGATGGCGCCTTTGGCATCCAGGATTGGCGCGCCGTGGCCGCTCAGCCATACGCGCCGGCCGTCCCGGCGCGGGTACTCATATTCCGCGATGTTGAGCGATTCGCCGGCCAGCACGCGCCGGCCATAGGCGCGAATCAACGACTGCGCATTCGATTGAGCCATTTCGTCCACGCGTCGGCCGACCATCTCGCCGGCCGACTGACCGAAGATGCGCTCGGCGGCCGGATTCCAGACGGCAACCACATCCGTCTGTGTCATTACGATGATCGCGTCCATACTGCTGCTGATCACCTTGTCCAATTCGCTGCTGGCGCGCCGCAAGTCTTCCAGCAGGTACAGGTTATCTATGGTAACGGCGACGATGTGCGCCAAAGCGCCCAAAAGCTCGATGTCCTGGTCGCCAAACTGCTGCCGCCGGGCGAGGAGCATGTACCCCAACAGCCGGTCGCGACTCCACATCGGCAGCGCGATGAAGGAGCGCACGCCATAGCGATCCTGGAACTGATCCAGATCGGCCGCCGGCGCCATGCGCCCCAGGAGCGCGCTGATGCGCCCAACCACCAGCGGTTGGCGACTGTAAGGATTCCAGGCCCCGCCGGCCAACACCTGCAATGGGAAACGCCGCGCGGGAAAGACTAGGCCAGCCGCCGTCCAGATGTCCGCGGATGCCCCATCCTCCGGGTCCAGCGACGCCAGCTCGGCCATTTCCTGGTCCGCGTCGGTGAGGATAAAAGCGGCCGGATACGTATCGGTGATGAGGTCGGCCACCACGAGGCGTACCGTCTTCAGCGCCTGCTGCCGGCTGGACGCCTGCGCCAGGATGAGGCTGGCAGCTTGCAGGGCCAACAGCCGATCGGTCAACTGCTTCAAGTGATTGGCCTGTTCCTGCACCTGCGCGAAGAGACGCGAATTGTGAATGGCGGCGGCCGTCTGTGCGGCGATGCTCCCCAGGAGTTTGGCGTCCGCATCGCTGTAGCGGTTGGGACGGCGACAATCGAGATTGATGACCCCTACGATCTCATCGCGCGCCAGAAGCGGCGCGCCCATCCAGGAACGCGTGTCCGCCGACGCCTCGGTGCAGCGCCAGTCCGGGTCGCGTTGCGTGTCAGAAATGACGATCGGCCGGCGCGTCTGGCGCATGATCTCGATATGCGCCGGCGCCACTTTGTCCAGGCGTATCTCCTGCACCAGCTCAGGAGAAGCGTAGCCGCGCTGGGCGACGGCCCGAAAATCGCCGGCCTCCACGAGGAACACGCTGGCCGTATCATAACCGATGGCGCTCTGAACAATATCGAGCAATCGCTCCATCTGGTCTTCCAGTTGCAGGCTGCTGCCCATCGTCAGAGCCAAAGAGAAAAGATGCTCCAGCTTCTCGGCGTGCTCACGCATCGCCCGCTCGTAGGCTTCCCGGGC
Source organism: uncultured bacterium (assembly GCA_903872005.1). Next base: position 7,461 of record CAIQJD010000045.1, read on the forward strand.
GCGATTGTCGCGCGCGATGCCATCCACGCCCACGAACTGCCCGCTGGCATCCCGGCGCACCGTCACCGATACTAACATCGGAATGCGCTCGCCGGCGCGCGTGAGCAAGACCATCGGCAAGACATCGGTACGCGTCCCTGGGCGTTGCTTGAAATCCTGCCAATCCTGCTCGATGGCTTCTTGTTCGTCGCGCGCCATGAACTCGCTGAAACGCCGGCCGATCATTTCGGCCGGCGTATAGCCCAACAAAGAGAAGGTGGCCGCATTAACGGTGATGACACATCCCGTGAGATCCAGCGAGAAGACCAATTCGGGCAGACGATCCATCAGGTTGTCCGAACGCCGCTGCGTCTCCGTCAGATCATCGTAGGTTCGCGCCGCGCGACTCACCCCCCGCAGCCCCAGCAGGACATCCAGCAGCGTCAGAATCAAGAACGCGAAGGATGTGGACGCGGCCAGCCACGCATTCCGGCCATACGCCGTCTCCGCCGGCCCGCCCGGCAACACGATGGACAGCACGACCTGCGCGAACGCCAACAGCGTCGCGCCCACGCTCCAGAGTCGCGTGGTCCAAAGAAGAGCCGGCTGGATGGAGGACGTCAGACGGCGCGCGCCACTCCAGGCAACGATTGCCAAAGCCAGCGTGGCAAAGGCGAGACTGATCTGCCCAAAAAGCGCAATTGAATTCATGGCCGCGAAAACACTCTCCTCTGGCTACATGATACGGCAGTTTGCCAGGAATGTCAAAGCCCCATTCCCGTCAGGTATCTTATGTATACTTACGTCAGCACGGTTCCTGGGATACGGATTCAACGCCGCATTTCGATTTGCGTTTTTGTGTACATGATGGTAATGTGACGCTTACGAGGCGCACGCCTCGCGCATCCACCGATGACGAATCTCACGACGGAGACGGACAGCATGAGCGATGAGCGCAGCACAGCGCCGGCCGGCGGGTTGGCGCGTGTGTGGCAGACCGGGGTGTGGCGACGCTGGTTGGGTGGACTGGCCGGCGCCACGACGCTGGCGTTGGCGGTCGGCGCTCTCGCGCTGCCGCAGGCCATCCAGCTCGCGGTCGTGCAGTTCATGATCCCGCCCTATGCCTACATCTGCCTGGGACTGGCTGCCATCGCGCTGGTAGAGCTGCCCGAATCGCGAATCCAGCGCATCTGGATGGCGCTCATCCTGGCCGCCCTGGCCCCGTTGAGCCTCTTTGGCTACGCCGCCGGCGGCATTCCCCCACTCCTCATCCTGGCGATTCATCTCGGCTTCTTGATCGGCTGGATGGCCTGGCCCCGGCGCGCCGCCTGGACGCTCCTCTGGCTGACCGAGGCGCTGGCCTGGATTGGCCTGGCCTTCGTCCAGGGCCGGCTTCCCTGAACCACTCCGGCCGCTGTCAGATTTTCACGCCGTCCAAATCGCAGAAGCGGCGATAGGCGGCATCCCAGGCGCTGTGGCCGGCCGGCTCATAGCGACGCGTCTCCGCAGAACGTCCCACCACCTCGCGCAACTCGGCCAGGGAGCCGATCTCACCCAACGCCAACGCCTGCATGAGAATATTGCCCATGGCGGTCGCCTCAACCGGACCGGCCAGCACGGGCCGGCCGGTCGCGTCCGCCGTGAAGCGACACAGCAACTCATTGCGCGATCCGCCGCCAACGATATGGATGGTCGCCAGACGCCGCCCCGTCACTTGCTCCAACTGCTCCAGGACACGCCGGTAGGCCAGGGCAAGACTCTCCAGAATAGCGCGGGTAGTCGCGCCCGGCGTCGTCGGCGCCGGCTGGCCGGCCGCAGCGCAGAACGCGTCAATCGCCGCCGGCATGTCCGGC
>CAIQJD010000046.1 GCA_903872005.1 uncultured bacterium
CGCCTGGTGCGCGCTGGCGGGGGACGCCCACGCCTGCAGGCGCTCTGGGAGTCGTGGTATCTGGCGAAGCGGCCGATCATCGCGCCGGCGCTGTTGCACTACGAGCTTGTCAACGCGTTGCGCCGCGCGGTCGTCCATGCCGCGTTGACCGAGCAGGAAGCGGATGAGACGCTGCAGGCGGCCTTCCACATGCCCATCACCCTGTACGGGGATGCGGCCTTGCATCGACGCGCCCTGGCGCTGTCCCATGCCTGGGCGCTGCCGGCGGCGTACGATGCCCACTATCTGGCTCTGGCCGAGCGGCTGGGCGCAGATCTTTGGATGGCGGACCAGCGCCTCTATCGCGTCGTTGGCGCGGCGTTGCCCTGGGTACACTACTTTGACGAGGATGCGCCGGACGAGCGTGCAGGCGCAGATAAGGAGCCGAAGTGACCGATTCATCCCTTTCTTCTTCCCCATCTTCCTCATCCTCCAATCTCGATGCGATCCGTTGGGACGAGCACGGCCTGGCGCCGGCGATCATTCAGGATGACTTGACCGGCCAGGTGTTGATGCTGGCCTACATGAACCGCGAGGCGTTGGAGAAGACGCTGGAGACGGGCGAGACGCATTTCTGGTCGCGCAGCCGGCGCGAATTGTGGCACAAGGGCGCGACATCGGGGAATACGCAGAAGGTGCGCTCGGTGCATTACGATTGCGACGCGGATACGCTGTTGGTGTTGGTGGACCCGGCCGGGCCGGCGTGCCACACCGGCGAGGTGACTTGTTTTCATCACCGGCTGGATAGCGACCAGGATGTCTTCGGCGCGCCGTTCCGCTATCGGCTGTACCGCCGGCTGCGCGACCGCAAGCTGCGCCCGCAGCCGGGATCGTATACCAGCAAGCTGTTCCTTTCGGGCGAGCCGCGCGTGCTGCAGAAGCTAGGCGAGGAGGCCATCGAGACGATTGTGGCGGCGCAGAGCGAGGGGGACGCGCGATTGACTTCGGAAGCCGCCGATTTGATGTATCATTTGATCGTGTTGTTGGTGCTGCACGACATGTCGGTCGAGGATGTGGATCGCGAGCTGCGCGAGCGGTATGGGACGCGCTGAGACGCGCGCGAGGAATCTAATCCGCCGACATGCGGAACCGACTTTCTCCTACCGTTAGTTGGCAAAGGACACGCGGAGGGGGCGATGGCTACGGAACGCGTCAATGAGTTTTATCGCGAGTATAATCTGACGCTTGCGCGGAAACATCAGTCGCAGCGAGAGCCGGCCGCTCATCAACGCGCGGCCATCAGTCAGTTGCAGGCGTGGTTTGGACAGAGACATGCCGGCCCAGTGGGGGGTATTCTGGTCCTGCCGACCGGCGGCGGAAAAACGTTCACGGCAGTGCGGTTCCTGTGCGCCGGGCCGCTCTCGAAGGGCTACAAAATCCTCTGGCTGGCGCATACGCACCATCTGCTCGAACAGGCATTGGGAGCTTTCGAGCCGGAAATCATGCAAGTGACGGAGCCGAAGGCAGCACTGCATGTACGCGTGGTATCGGGCACGATAGGGCATTGTCAAGTACATGATATCAAAGCATCAGATGATGTCGTGATTGGCACGTTGCAGACCATGTGTCGCGCCTACCAGACTCGGCATCCTCAACTGGAAGAGTTTCTACGCTCGGCTGATGGCAAACTGGTGGTTGTCTTTGATGAGGCGCATCACGCGCCGGCGTATAGCTACCGCCAATTCCTGTTGGCACTACGAGAACGCTGGCCGGGCGTTGCTCTGCTTGGCCTGACCGCGACGCCCACGTATACCGACGAACGCAAACGTGGCTGGCTGCGCGAATTGTTCCCACAGGATATCTTGTACCAAGTCAGCGTACAGGATTTGATGGCAACCCGCATCTTGGCCCGGCCGGAGTTCGAGGAGTTCAGCACTGGCTTCGCTGCGGAATTTGACGCGCGTGAATATGAGAAGTGGCTGGGGGCGTATGGTGATTTGCCTGAGGAGGTCATCACAAATTTGGCCTCCAGTCGCGACCGCAATCTCGTCATCGCGCAGACCTATGTGGACCATCGCGAGCGTTTTGGCAAAACGATCATCTTCGCAGATCGCTGGCTGCAATGCGAGCAGATACGAGAATTCTTGAGACAGCGCGGCGTTCGGGCGGATGCAGTCTATTCGCACGTGGATGCGAACCTCGGCTCGCCGCAGGCGCGTAATCAGCGCCAGTCGGATGAGAACAAACGAGTGTTGGATGACTTTCGCCACAACAGACTTGATGTCCTCATAAACGTCCGTATGCTCACAGAAGGTACCGACGTGCCGGACGTCCGCACGGTCTTCCTCACTCGTCAGACGACGAGCAGTATCTTGCTGACACAGATGGTCGGGCGCGCCCTGCGCGGGCCGAATTTCGGGGGCACGGATAGCGCGCATATCGTCTCTTTCATAGACAATTGGAGACAACGCATCCATTGGGCGTACTATAGCCCCCTGGCGGCCAGCGCAGCCGAGGAGAAGAAGCCGGAA
>CAIQJD010000047.1 GCA_903872005.1 uncultured bacterium
CCCGCGAAACCGGCCTGCGCGACGTCATCATGCAGTTATCGCAGCGATTCGACCACCTCTTGCTAGACATACCCGCCATCCGCGCCACCAGCGACGCCATCCCGCTGGCGGCCCTGGGCGAGGCATGCTGCCTGGTCGTACGCCAGGGAGCGACGCCGACCCAGGAAGTTCGCATGGCATTGGACGACATTGAACACCTACGCATGCTGGGCGCCGTCTTGAATCACGTGCGCGTGGCGACGCCGGCCTGGCTGCTCAAAATCATCCCTCAAGAGTAAGGAGACCCTGACATGAAAGTCTTCCTGGGCTTCTTGATCCTCAGCTTCGTGGGCGGCATCGCCCTCTGGAAACGCCGCCTGAATTTTCGGATGCTGTTGTTGGCCGGCTTTTGCGCCTTCATCGCCTTCGCCTATTTCGGCCTCAACCAGATCTAGCGTCGGCGGCGATGACAGACATGCCTGGACTGAGCATGAAACCGAAGACCGCCGGCGAATATGCGCGCCTGGCGAGCCGCTCATGGCTGATCTGGATGATCTGCCTGGCCGGCATCGCCGCGCTCTTCGCCCTTTCCCTGCTGCGCTCCACCTCCGCGCGCCTCGGCTATATCCCCAACCCGGCCCTGATCGGTTGGCTCCTCTTCTACATCGGCGCGGTTGCCATTCTGATTCAGCCACGCTACGGCGTCTACCTCACCGTTTTCCTGACCCTGGCCGGCGACTCTATCCTGATCCCCTGGTACCCTTTCAACAAGAACTTCTCCAGCGGCGAATCGCTCTTTTATGTCAATAATTCGCTCATTTTCAGCCCCCTCGAAGCCTACCTGGCACTCACCCTGCTCTCCTGGTTGGTGCGCGCCGGCGTGACGCGCAAGCTAGACCTCCGCACAGGCCCGCTCTTCTGGCCCACGCTGACCTTCACCGGCTTCACCATCTTCGGCCTGGCCTGGGGTCTGAGCCACGGCGGCAGCCTGAATATCGGCCTCTGGGAAGCGCGCCCCATCTTCTATCTGCCGCTCATGTTCATCCTCGCCAGCAATCTGCTCCGCGAGCGTCAACACGTCAATCGCGTCATGTGGGCCGCCATGCTCGCCCTTTTCATCGAAGGGATCGCCGGCAACATCTACTACTTCATCACCATCAAAATGGACCTGGGCAGCGTCGAGGCGATCACCGAACACTCGGCCGCCATCCACATGAACACCCTGATCGTCTTCATCCTATGCGCCTTCCTGTTCCGCGCCTCGCGCGCCAAGCGTCTCATTCTGCCGCTGCTGCTCCCCTGCGTGATGCTGACCTATCTGGCGACCCAGCGTCGCTCCGCCTTCCTCAGTCTGGCTATCGCGATGGTCCTGCTCACGATCTTTCTGTACCGTGAGAACCGGCGCGCCTTCTGGTCCATCGTCCCGCCGCTGGCCGTCTTCGCCATGCTCTACATCGCCGCCTTTTGGAACAGCTCCGGCGCCCTGGCCCTGCCGGCGCAGGCCGTCAAGTCAGTCGTTGCTCCAGACACCAGCAGCAAGGACTACATGTCCAACCTCTATCGCACCATTGAGAACGTGAACACCAACTTCACGATTCACCAGGTACCGCTGACCGGCGTCGGCTTCGGCCGGCCGTTCTACATCATCGTCGCCATGCCCGATATCAGCTTCTTCATCTGGTGGC
>CAIQJD010000048.1 GCA_903872005.1 uncultured bacterium
CAGCATGTCGAGCCTGATTAGTATTTTCATCATCGCGCTCGTGGTCATCACGCTCATCGGCCCGCAGAAGCTCCCGCAGAGCGTGGAGCAGCTCTGGCTGATGATTGAGAACTTGCGCCGGCAGCAGAACAACCTCGCGCCGCTGAGTTTGGCAGAAGCGCGCCGCGCCTGGCGCACCAGCGGCAGCCCCCTCTACGCCATCATTGGCGGTCTGTATCAGGGCGCGGAGCATCTCTCGGAGCTGCGCCGGCGCTTGACGGTGACGGCCATCGCGTTCTTTGTGGCCGCGTTCGCCTGTCTCTTCTTCGCCAACTACATCTTCACCTTCCTGAAGGCGCCGGCCGGCAACATTGACCTGATTTTCACCAAGCCGGCCGAGAACATGTTGATGTACTTCAAGGTGGTGCTGGTAGCCGGCGCGGCCGTTGCCATGCCGCTGCTTTTGTACCAGATCCTGATGTTCGTCTATCCGGCGATGGAGTCGGCCAAGGAGCGGCGTAGCTTCAAGGTCTTCGCCGTCCTGGCCGTGCCGTTCGCCTTTCTGTTCTTCGCCGGCGGTTTCAGTTTCGCCTACTTCGTGATGTTGCCCTTCGCGCTCAAGTACCTGTTCTCCTTCGGCTCGCAAATCGCGCGCCCTCTCTGGGCCATCACGGAATACATCAATTTCGTCCTGAGCATCCTTTTCTGGATTGGCGTCGTCTTTGAGTTGCCGCTGGTGATGCTCGTCCTGGCCCGGCTGGGCATCATCTCCGCCAAACAGATTGCTTCCAAGCGCAAGTTCGCCATCGTGCTGATTGCGGTGGTCGCCGCCGTCATCACGCCGACGCCTGATCCTTTCAACATGCTCATTGTGGCAGGGCCGCTCTATCTCCTCTTCGAATTGGGAATTTTGCTGGCTCGTCTGGTGCGTAGTCCGAAGCGGGCCGAGAAGAAAACCGAGGGCTAACATGACTTCGGCGCAGCGCTTGATCCTCGTCTTGCTGGCTTTGGCTGTCCTGGCGACGTTCGGCGTGTTTGGTTGGCTCGTCTTTGGCCGGCCGCCGGCGCAGCCAGCGCCGACGCGCACGCCGGCCGCTTCTACGCCGACACCCTTGCCGACCGGCGCGCCCACCCTGATCCCTACGGCAACCGCGCCGGCCACGCCGGCCGAGGCGGTCATTCCCCCGCCCACCAAGCCGGCTCCCACGCGCCTGGCGCCGGCAACCGCGCCCGACTGGATGGGCGTCGGCGATTTCGACGGGGACGCGCGCCCCGATCTCATCTTGGTGAACAGCCAGGAAGAAGTAGTGAGCATTCTGCCCGGCTCCGGCCAGGGGTGGAATGGGCTGGCGTCGGATTTCCCACGCCTGCTGCGCCGGCGCTTGCCGGGGCGGCCGACCACGTTCCACATTGCCGACCTGGACGCCGATGGGGCGGCCGACTTAATGGTGGGGTTGGCCGGCGGATCAGCCGAACAGGGCATCCTGACTCTGTGGGGTCGCGCGCCCTGGCCGGCGCAGCTCCTCGTGTTGCCGCAAACGCCCCTGGCGCTCGTGACCGATGTCGCCGCAGGACAGCACACCCTGTACGCCTTGACCGAGCGGGGCTTCCAGCCCATCGCCGTGCGTGGTCGGCAGATGAGCCTGCTCCCCTTCGCGGCTGCGCCGGTACGCGCCGAAGGGAGCGCGCGAGCCGGCGCGGTCTGGTTGACCGCGCCCGATGGGACGGCCGTCATCTGCTTCGTGGCGCAGCCGGCCGGCGAGGGGATCGCCCTGGCGACGTATCGGCCGGCCGCTGCGCCGGCGGAGAGCATTGCCGTGCGGGCCAGGATAGACGCCGTCCCGCAGGCCCTGTTGCCCAGCCCGGCCGGCAACGCGGAGCTGTGGCTGTGGGGCGGAGAGCGGGTGCTGCGCGGCCGGTTGGGTGAGGCCGCCGGCGGGGTGCCGTTGGCATGGGAAGATGAGCTGGCCTTGGCGCAGCCGCCGGCTGCGGTCTGGGCGGCGCGCCTCGGTGCGGAGCAGATGCCTGGCGTCCTGACGCTGGCGCGCGGGCAGACCTCTGTGATTTGGCAGCCCTGGGCCGCTGCTGGCACATCGGGGCAGGTATGGCAGCCGGCCGTGGCCGGCGGCGTCATCGTTGCCCTGACCATCGGCGACGCGGATGGCGACGGCCGCGATGATCTCGTCATGGCGGTCAGTGATCCGGCCGGCGAGGTCTATCTCGTCACGTGGACGGCGGCGACGCATCCCCTGTAGTCTAGCCTCTGGGTACGCTGAAAGGAGCGAAAGAGTTTCAATGGAGAAACCCTGTCAAGCCTTGCGTGATCCTGAACCGCAGACGCGCGTCCTGATTATGGGCGCTGCCGGCCGCGATTTTCACAATTTCAACGTCTTCTTCCGCGCGAATCCAGCCTACACTGTCGTCGCCTTCACCGCGACGCAAATACCGAATATTGACGGCCGCTCCTATCCCCCGGAGCTGGCCGGGCCGGCCTATCCCCAGGGCGTGCCGATCTATCCCGAAGCCGAGCTGGAACGGCTGATCATCGCAGAAAGGGTGGATCAGGTTGTCTTTGCCTATTCGGATGTGCCGCACGAGTATGTGATGCACAAAGCGTCGCTGGTCCTGGCCGCCGGCGCAGATTTCCGTCTGATGGGAACGCACACGACGATGCTGCGCGCGAACGTTCCTGTCGTTGCTGTTTGCGCCGTGCGTACCGGCAGCGGCAAGAGTCAGACCACGCGGCGCGTGTGCGACATCCTGCGAAGCGCCGGCCGGCGCGTGGCGGCGGTGCGTCACCCGATGCCCTATGGCGATCTGGCGCGCCAGGCCTGCCAGCGCTTCGCGACATACGCCGATCTGGATATGCACCAGTGTACGATTGAAGAGCGCGAGGAATATGAGCCGCACATCGAGCGCGGCGTGGTCGTCTATGCCGGCGTGGACTACTGCCGCATCCTGCGCGCCGCCGAACAAGAGGCGGACGTCATCGTCTGGGATGGCGGCAACAACGATCTGCCGTTCTATGCGCCGGATCTGCACATCGTTGTGGCCGATCCCCACCGCGCCGGCCACGAGCTGCGCTACCATCCTGGCGAGACGAACGTGCGTATGGCCGATGTGGTCGTGATTAACAAAGTAGATACGGCGGACTTCAGCCAGATCGCGGCGACGCGCCAGGGGGTGCGTAGCCTGAACGCACGCGCGGTCGTGATCGAAGCGGCCTCGCCCATCTTTGTGGATGAGCCGGCGGCCATCGCCGGCAAGCGCGTTCTGGTCATCGAAGATGGGCCGACGCTGACGCACGGCGAGATGGCCTATGGGGCCGGCGTTGTGGCGGCGCGCCGATTCGGCGCTGCAGAAATTGTGGATCCGCGCCCGTATGCCGTTGGCTCGATCATTGAGACGTACCGGAAGTATCCGCAGACCGGCGCGGTTCTGCCGGCCATGGGCTACGGGCGGCAGCAGATTTGCGAGCTGGAGCAGACGATCCGCGCCACGCCGGCCGATCTGGTCATCATTGCCACGCCCATTGACCTGCGCCGCATCGTGGATATCGCGCAGCCGGCGCAACGTGTGCGCTATGAGCTACAGGAAATCGGACTGCCGAATCTGGAACAGGCGCTGCTGCCGTTCCTGGATGCCGGAAAGTGAAGGAGGAGAGACGTGAGCGAGGAGCAAGAGAAAGCTACGCCCAAGTGGGGAGCGGCGCCGCCGGCATTGAAGCAGAGGTTCGCTGAAATCATGGCCGATCTGCCGCTGGCGGAGCGCCGGCAGATGTTCGGTTGTCCCTGCGCGTTCGTTGGCGGCCAGATGTTCGCCGGCTTGTTTCAAGAGGATATGTTCTTGCGGCTTTCCGAGGCGGATCGCGCCGAATTCATGAAGCTGGAAGGGGCGCGACCCTTTGAGCCGATGCAGGGTCGTCGCATGCGCGAGTACGTGGTCGTGCCGCCGGCGTTCGTGCATTCGGCGGAGCAGCTTGGCCCCTGGCTGGAGCGCGCCTTCCAATATGCGGCCGCCCTGCCGCCGAAGGAGAAGAAGGCCGCCGGCGCTGACAGGCCACGGCGCAAGCCGGCGCAGACGTAGGCGCGGCGACGAAGGGACAACGCGAAGCGGGGAACGCCAGATGTGGCGCTCCCCGCTTTTTTGTGTCAGTCGCTCATGCGGCCGGCTTGTCGTCCGGTTTCGGCTCCGTCTTCGTCTCATCCTTCTCGACCACGATGGTCAGGTTTGCCGCCAGGGCGGCGATAGCGCCCAGCGCGGCCCAGACCGGCAGGAGTATGGCGCCGATGACGCCGATGGTCAAGGGGACTTCAATGAGGACGTGTCCCTCATCGTTCTTGATCGTGATGCGCCGGATATTGCCCTCATGCACGATCTCTTTGACCGTGGACAGAAGGGCCTCGCCGGTGACCTTGATCTCTTGGGTGGTAGTGCGTTCGCCGCTCATCTTGGGTGATCCTCCGTGTCAGCTTGTGTGTTGATTGCTCACTGATAATCATTACGCACGAACGCGGCGCAGGTTTCGAGTCGCGCGCCGCCGGCGCGTTTGACGCGCGCGGCTGCCGGCTTATAATGCGGGATACGACAATCTCTCGCACACGGAGGCGTTATGGACAAAGTGAGGTTGGCGATTCTGGGCGCCGGCGCCATGGGCCGGAAGCACGCGGAGCAGATCCGCGCCAGCGCGAGCTGTGAGCTGGTCGGCTTCGGCGACGTGGATGCGGGGCGCAGGGTGCTTGCCGAGGAATTCAATGCGCCCTTCTATCAGGATGTCGAAGCGCTGCTGGCCGGCGAGCGTCCGGATGGGGCGATCATCGCGACGCCCAACGCGCTGCACCTGGCCGGCACGGAAGCCTGCGCGCGACACGGCGTGCATGTTTTGATCGAGAAGCCGGTCGCCGACACCCTGGAAGCGGCGCGGCGCATCGTGCAAACGGCCAAAGAGAGCAACATCCGCGTCCTGGTGGGACATCACCGGCGACACAACCCCTTGATTCGGGAGACGCGCGCCTTGTTGCAGGCCGGCGCGATTGGCAGGCTGCTGGCGGTCTCCGCGATGTGGACGCTGTACAAGCCGGCGGACTACTACACCGTCTCCTGGCGCTGTGTGCGGCCGGGGGGCGGGCCAATCCTCATCAATTTGATCCACGAATTCGATAGCTTGCGCTTCCTCTGCGGCGAAATCCGGCAAGTCTTCGCGCAGACCAATTCGGCGGCGCGCCGGCTGGAAGTGGAAGACTCGGTCAGCATCACGCTCTCCTTCGAGAGCGGCGCGCTCGGCTCCATTCTGGCCTCGGACGCGACGCCGGCGCCCTGGTCCTACGAGGCGGCCACGCATGAGAACCCCATGTATTTCCCCATGGATGAAAACTGCTACTATTTTTGCGGCTCGCAGGCGTCGTTGGCTTTCCCGCGTCTGGAGTTGTGGCGCTATGCGGATGAGGCGCAGAAGGGCTGGCAGCACCCCATGACGCGCACGCGCGGCCATGCCGAAGGCCCGCATCCTCTTGCGGCGCAGTTGGAGCATTTCTGTCGTGTGATACGCGGCGAAGAAGCGCCGCTGGTGGATGCAGAAGATGGGGCGCGCACCTTGTCCGTCGCGATGGCGGCGTTGGAATCAGCACAACGCGGGCAGCCGGTGGCTCTGGCCGAGCTTTGGTGAGCCGCGCCGACGGCGGCAAAGACTGGCCGGCGCGCCACGCGCGCC
>CAIQJD010000049.1 GCA_903872005.1 uncultured bacterium
CATGCATTTTGTGACCGGAGGCGAATCGCACGGGCCGGCCCTGACGGCCATCATCGAAGGGCTGCCGGCCGGCCTGCCCCTGACGCCCGCGCTCCTGGACGCCGACCTGCGCCGGCGCCAGGCCGGCTATGGGCGCGGCGGGCGCATGGCGATTGAGCAAGATCACGCCGAAATCCTGGGCGGCTGGCTGCGCGGCGAGACGACCGGCGCGCCCCTGGTCTTGCAGATCGCCAACCGCGATTGGGCCAACTGGCAGGGCCGCGATCTGCCGGCCGTCAGTGTGCCCCGGCCGGGCCACGCCGACTATGCCGGGGCGCGCAAATATGGCCTGGACGACGCCCGCCCGATCCTGGAGCGCGCCAGCGCCCGCGAGACCGCGGCGCGCGTCGCCGTGGGGGCCGTGGCGCGGGCGCTCCTGGCCGCCTTCGGGATCAGCGTCGGGAACTATGTGGAGCAGATTGGGGCGGCGCGCGCCGCCATCCCCGATCTGCCGGCGCCGGCCCTCTGGGCGCTGGCCGAAGAGAGCGATGTGCGCTGCCCCGACCCGGCCGGCGCAGACGCCATGCGCGCCGCCATTGACGCGGCCCGGTCGGCGCGAGATTCTCTTGGCGGCGTCTGCGTCGTCGGGGCGGTCGGCTTGCCGGTCGGCCTGGGGAGCCATGTCCACTGGGAGCGCCGGCTGGATGCGCGCCTGGCCGCGGCCGTGCTGAGCGTGCCGGCCATCAAAGGAGTTGAGATCGGGCCGGCCTTCGAGAACGCCGGCATGCCCGGCACGGCGGTGCATGACGAGATGTTCCCCGGCCCCGCCGGCCGGCCGGCGCGCCCGACCAACCGCGCCGGCGGGCTGGAGGGCGGCATGACCAATGGCGCGCCGCTCTGGCTGCGCGCCGCCATGAAGCCGATTCCCACGACCCTGACCCAGCGGCGCTCGGTGGATTTACGCACCGGCGCGCCGGCGCAGACCGAGTACCAGCGTTCGGATGTCTGCGCCGTGCCGGCCGCGTCCATCGTCTGCGAAGCCATGGTCGCCTGGACCCTGGCGGATGCGCTGGGCGAGAAGCTGGGCGGCGATAGCCTGGCCGAGATGAGGAGCGCCTATGCCAGCCTATCGGCATGATCCCGAAGGCCATCTGATGGCCGTCGGCCGGCTGCACGTGATCACCGCCGGCGCGGAGTACCCCATCCTGATTCACGCCGGCAGTCTGCAGGAGACCGGCGGCCTGCTGGCGCGCCTGAACCGGCGCGGCGGCGTGGCGGTGGTCAGCAACCCGACGGTCTGGGGCCTGTATGGCGCGACGATCGCGGCCAGCCTGACCCGCGCCGGCCTCGCGCCGGCCCCCTGCCTGATCCCCGATGGCGAGCAGCATAAAACCCTGGCGACCGTCGCCGTGCTGTACGAGCAATTCCTGGACGCCGGCCTGGAGCGGGGCGGCGCGGTGGTGGCCCTGGGCGGCGGGGTGGTGGGCGATGTGGCCGGCTTCGCCGCGGCGACCTATCTGCGCGGCCTGCCTTTCGTGCAGGTTCCCACCACG
>CAIQJD010000050.1 GCA_903872005.1 uncultured bacterium
GGCAGACGCGGCGGTCTCAAAAACCGTTGAGGATAATCCCTCATGTGGGTTCAAGTCCCTCCTTCGGCACCACGATCTTGACAAAGGCCATTATACCAGTATTCCGTCAAACGTGCCAGAGGGGGCCATAGGAGAGTTTCGGCGAACGCGTTGCTTTCGTTGAGGCTATCTGTGCCCCCTGATTCTTTCTCTGAAGCCGGCCGCGCCGGCTTGCGGACCAGGCGCTTGACCTGGAAATGAGGATTAGCGACTGAGTATGATCACATTCAACCGCGGCGTCCTTGCCCTGATCTTGATCGGCGGTATTTTGGCCGGCCTCATCCTCGGCCTGCTCATCGGCTGGGTCCTCTGGCCGGTGGACTACTTCAACACGGACCTCTCGGATCTCAGCACGCAACACAAAGAAGACTATATCACCATGGTCGCCGCAGCCTACGCGCTCGATGGCAACCTGGAAGAGGCGCGCGGCCGTTTGGAGCAGTTGGGCGCGCCGAATATCACCCAGTTGGTCTCCGTGCAGGTGGATCGCTACATCGCCGCAGGGCGCAACGACGCGGAAGTGACCGCGCTGGCGCGCCTGGTGAAGGGATTGGGCGGCGACACCGTGAAGCTGGCGAAGTACCTTGCCACTGCCACGCCCACGCCGACCCAGACGCCGCGACCGACGGCGACGCCGACCCAGACGGCGACCTTCACCGTGACGCCGACCTTCACGCCGACGCCGATCCCGCCCACGGCCACGCCGGTTCCGCCGACGGGCACTGCTACGGCCACCGTCGTCCCGCCGACGGCGACGGCGACGGCCAGACCGCCGACCGCCACGCAGAAGCCGGCCACCCAGGCGCCGGCCGTTCCGCCGACGCCCGTGCCGGCCACCCATACGCCCGTGCCGGCCGGCCCGCCCTACGTCGTTGAAAGCGTGCGCTTGCGCCCCATCGGCCTGCATGCCCAGAACTGCGCCGGCGGCGATCATTACATCGCCGTGACCGTGTTGGATGGAGCCAATAACCCGATTGACGGCGTGCGGGTGCGCGAGGTCTTCACCGGCCAGGTCTTTCTGACCGGCTCCAAAGGCCCCGGCCTGACGCAGTTCGACATCTGGGCCGGCGGCGGCGGACAGGTGCAGATCGTAGATGAAGGCAACAATCCGATCAGCGATACGTCACGCGGCATGAGCGCCGACTGGCCTGACTTCGATTTGATGAAGGGTGCCGGCTATTGCACCTGCAAGCCCCATCCCGATGACGCCAGTTGCCAGTCGGAATTGGCGAGCCACAGCTATCTGTTCGCCAAGAGCCATTACGTGTACGAGGTCGTCATCAAGCGCCGGTGAGCGGACGCGCCGGCCGGCAACGGGAGTGACGACGATGAGCCGCGTCGGAGCAGTACTGGTAATCTGCGTGGCCCTGTGCGGCGGCGTGGCGCTGGGGTTGTTGCTCAGTTGGCAGGTGTGGCCCCGCGTGGACTACACCTCACAGCCGGCCCAACTGCGGCGGGAATATGTCACCGACTATGTGGTCATCATCGCCAGCCAGTACGCGCTGGCCGGCAATCTGGAACAAGCTCGCGGCCGGCTGAACGCGTTGGGTCTGGCGGATGCCCAACAGGCCGTCTTGCAGGTTACCAATCGCTATATAGCCCAGGGGGGTGATCTGAGCACGGTGCGGGCGTTGGCAAAGCTGGCTTACGACCTCGGCGTCAGCAGCAGCGCGCTGGTAGTCTATTTGCAGACTGCCACGCCCACGCCCACGTCCCCGCCCACACAGACGCCGACGCCTACACAGACGCCCACGCCCACGTCCACTCCGACGCGATCGCCCAGCCCGACGGCAACGCCGGCGCTCCCGACGCCGACTGCCTCCGTCACGGCGACCCCGTCGCCCACCGCCACACTCCAGCCAGCATTCCAGCTCACCGATAAGCGTCGGTCGTGTTTGAGCACTGCCGGCCCGGGCCGCATTGAAGTCTACGTCGAGGATGCGGTGGGGCGCGGCGTGCCTTATGTGAAGATCACGGTCGCCTGGCAAGACGGGCAAGAGAGCTTCTACACCGGCCTGAAGCTGGGCCGGGACCCTGGGTTGGCCGATTTTGAGATGCGCGGGGCCGCCAGCGACTACAGCGTCAGCCTGCCCTACTTGAAAGAGCCGGCGCGCGGCGTATTGGCTGACCCGGCGTTGGCGGACTGCCCGGCCGGCAGCGTGGCCGTCGTGTGGCAGTTGACATTTACAGGAAACCTGCGATAATAGGGATAAGCCCCATGGCGTCATGTTGGACTCGCAGCCATGACGCCCCGGTCGGCGGGCGCCTTCATTCCCGTAGGAGGCCCCCGATATCATCAGGGAGGTGGGTGGCGAGTGAAACAAAATGATCTGAGCAAGGCGCTGCTTTTTGGCGAGCTGACTGCATCGCAGTTGCAGCAGGTAGCCGGCAGAATGCGTTTGCGAACCTATGCGAAGGGCGAGACCATCTTCGCGCGCGGCACGCAGAGCCAGGCCCTCTATGGCATTGAGGCCGGCTGGGTGCAGTTGTTGGGCGAAGCCGGCTTGCGCCTGGCAACCCTCGGCCCAGGCACGCTGCTGGGCGATAACGACATGCTTGACAGCCAGCCCTACGCGGTGACGGCGGTTGCCGCCGACGCCACGCGCATCTGGGAGCTGGATCGTCAAAGCCTGGGCGAGCTGATTGCCGAAGACCCGGACATCGGCCTGAATCTGGGCCGCGCCCTGGGTCGCCGGCTACCCCTGCTGGATGAACACCTGGTCGAGCGCCGGCTGCGCCCGCTGCCGGCCCTGGCTGGCCTCGACGATGACGTCCTGCGCGCCATCGCCGGCGCCATGGACCTGGTGAGCTATCCATCGCAGGCGCTCATCTGCCGCGAGGGCGAGCGCGCCAATGGCATCTTCGTCATCGAAGACGGCTCCGTGCAGGTCTTTTCGGCCTGCGGGCGAGACGACGAATTTGTGGAGCTGAACCAGGGCGCTGCCATCGGCGAGATGGCGACCCTGACCGGCAAGACGCACATGGCCTCGGCTCGCGCCACGCAGTCGACCCGCCTGTGGCATTTGCCGCCGGCCGCGTTCGGCGCGCTCAGAGTGCAGCATCCGACTCTGGCCCAGGCCCTCAGCCGCAACGTGCGCGAGCGCCTCAGCGCCGACGATCAGGCCGCAGCCTCCAAGAAGTTGCAAGACCTGCCTCTCTTCGCCGGCCTGCCGGCCGATGCGCTGGCGGATGTCGCCTCGGTCCTGTTGCTGCGCCACGTGCACGCCGGCGAAATGGTCTATCAACGCGGCGACGTGGGCGATGCGCTCTATCTGATTGAATCCGGCTCCGTGCAGATCGTGACCAACGATCAGGCGCGCGACGCCTTCTCGGCCCCTCTGGGCGCCGGCGACTTCTTCGGCGAAACGGCGCTCCTTTCGGGCAAGACCCGCTCCGTCTCGGTGCGCGCCGAAGCCGACGTCAACCTGTGGGTGCTCTACCGCACCGACTTCGAGCGCCTGGTCACGCGCTACCCGGCGATCAGCCTGGCCCTCAGCCGGCTCCTCAGCGAGCGCCTGGCGGCGGCCGACCGCAACTTCGTGGATCGGCGCATGCGGAAGCTCTCGCTGCTCGCCGGCCTGACCAGCAGCCAGTTGGAAGATGTCAGCAGCCGGCTGCACCCGGTGAAGTACCGCGTCGGCGAAGTCATCGTCCAGGAAGGCATGGTCGGCGACTCGATGTTCCTCATCGAGAGCGGCACGGTTGAAGTCCTGAAGGGCGACACGCGGCCTACCAGCCTGGCGACGCTACGCGACGGCGACTTCTTCGGCGAAATGGCGCTTTTGACCGGCCGGCCGCGCATGGCGACCGTCAAGGCCAGCACCGAAGTCGAGTTGTGGGAACTCCGCAAGAACGATTTCGACGCCCTGCTGCTCAAGTATCCCACGCTGACCATCGCGCTCAGCAAGGTGCTGGGCGAGCGGCTCGCTTCGGCCAACGGCCGGCTGACCCAGGCGGCCTTCACGCCGGCGGCCGCGCCGGTCGTCGCGGCGCCCATCGTCCCGCCGCAGCCGGCGCCAGTGCGCCGGACGGCGCCCCAGCCGACGGCGCAGCGCGCGCCGCAGCCGATGGTGCAACGCACGCCGGTAATCACGCCCGTTCGCCCCAGCGCGCCGGCAGTTCGTCCTTCGCCCGGTTTCGGCCTGCAACGCTCGATTACCGCCGCGTTGGAAGGGCTGCGTCGCGGCCTGGATGAAACGGCGGTCTGGTTTGGGCAGCGCAGCACGGCCGCCAAGGTTCGTCTGGTGGCGGTGGTGTTGCTGCTGGCCTGGCTGTGCGGTGTGGCCGCGCCGGCCGCGCTGATTTCGGCGCTGGCCGACAATCAC
>CAIQJD010000051.1 GCA_903872005.1 uncultured bacterium
CGCGCTTCAGACCTGTGATGTCGTTCAGGAACAACCGCAATACACGGTCAGTACCGCGCCGGACTTGCGGTATCTCATGATCTCGCTCACCGTTCCAGTCTAGCGGAATCAGAAACGTCTGCCAGTTCTGCGAAGCCCAAAGTCCCTGGATCGTGATCCTGGCTACTACCTTGATGTCAATCAAGGCACGATGACCAACGTTCACGAATTTGAATCGGTATTTCCAACCCGTGCCATCGTCCTGCGTGGGAAGCTTGCTGATGTAATTGGAAAATCTGATATTGGGTACGATCCCATGAAACAGCACCCACCAAGAGAAAAACGAAGTAAGGATTCCTACGAACAGGCCTACCACGTTTGAGACCACGATTTCTGACACTCGCGTTTCTCCCATTTGAGGGGTGAGCTCTTGTCTCACCGCTTACGTTACTGCAGCACCGTGGGGATAACAGAAGAACGTTGCGTAGCGAGGAGCGACTGCCCCCAGCGCCGGCGGGGTAGCCCGTAGGGGGCCGCCGGCGCAGGAGGCCGGCTCATTTTCGCTGTTGTCTAACCTTCTTATCCTGCTCGGCCATCCAATCCAGAAACCGTTGCTCGTGTTCCGCTCCCTGGCGCGCCTCCCCGCAACGCACTCGCCAGCCGGCGTGCCTCAACGATAGACATCGCGCCGATGCCCTACATGCAGCACCGTCACCCGCTGCCTCTCGTCATCAATCTCGTAGATGATGCGATAGTCCCCTACCCGAATGCGCCAACCCTCGCGCCCGCTCAACTTGCGACAGCCGGCCGGCCTGGGCGTCTCCCCAAGCACGCGGATTGCGTCTCTCACACCCTCTTACGCCGGGCTGGGTAGTTGCGCCAATTCTTTCTGCGCCTGCCGCAGAATCGCGATGCCATAGTAGGGGAGTTCGTAGGGTGCGCCCCTGGCGCACCTTCCTGCTGCCGGCCGGCCGCGACCGCCGTTTCGCCGGCGCGCCGGCTACTCCGGGCCTTCCAGCAGCACTTGAAACCCAGCCTGCCGAAAGTGCGCGTCACAGGTGAGCGCCTGAGTGATGCCCAGGTCGTGCATCACGATGAACGATATACAATCCACCAGACTCCAGGTCTTGTCCAGGTACGTCTTGTATAGCGCAAACGCGCGCACAAACAAGGCCGGCGCAAGCGGTACGATCTCCATATCCTCAGAACCCAGGAACTCCTCGATGACTTCCACTGCCTGCGGCTTGAAACTGCGTGACAGTGCATTGCCGATCTCAAGCATCACCGCTTCGGTGGTGAGTAGAGATCGGCCCTCAAATCTCTCAGACAGATCCTCGGCCTGGCGATGCAGTTGGTCTCGCTGATTGATGAGCGCGATCACATAGACCGAATCAACGAAGATCTTCTCCGCCACATTTCTCTCCGCTGAGGTACAGGTCAAGATTCGTCGCAAAATCCGGTTCGGCCTCGATCTTGATCTGGCGCAGCCTTGCCAGAAGGCCGGCCTTCTTCTCCCCGCGTCGCGTCTGGACAAAAGACTGGATCAGTTGATAGAACGCATCCGCGTCTTCATCACTCATCTGATCAATTTGTGTTCGCAGGATTTCCTTCGTTACCATAGATTTCACCCTTATTGGTTCGTCCCAATGCGTAGGGTGCGCCCCTGGCGCACGCTCCTTCCGCGCTCGCCGGCCGGCGGGGGCCAGAAATGCGTCACCACCGCTATTATAGCACACCATCGGCCGGCCGCAACCGCCTTTGCGCCGGCGCGCCGGCCCTTGACGAAGAGGATGAAATCGAGCACTTCCTGAGCCAACGGCTCGGGCAGGGCCTCGATTTCGCTCTGCATAAGCTGTTGTATGGTCTGACTGCTCACCGTGCTATCCCATCGTCCGCACGGCTGTGTCGCCTGGCCGGCTGTCTATGCGCCTATATAGCACAAAAAGGGCCGGCGCAAGTGGTCAATTCCCGTCGCGCCGGCCCTCTCCCCCCAGTCTCAAATCGAACAGCAGCGCCGCGCTCACCGCCGCCAGGCTGGCCGTGGCGAATTCCGCCGCTTCGCCGGCGTAGAACTGGTATCCTTCGGCCGCCAGCCGATCCGCAGACTCCATCAGCTCGCCCAATGGCGCGACGGGCGGTTCGAGCGTATCGGTCATCTGTGCTGACACAGGCGCATCCTCCCTCGGTTGGTTGCCCCAGGCACACCGTCAAGTCATACCAGAAGTATGACTCTGCTCACGCCGGCCTATTCCAACACCCGCTTCAACGCCCGGTACGAAATCACG
>CAIQJD010000052.1 GCA_903872005.1 uncultured bacterium
CCGTCTTCGCGCCCATGTTCGTGCCGACGCCGCATATCCCGCCGGCCTATTGCTATCGCTGCTACTTCGGCCTCACCTACCCCACCTGCGGGCTGCGCTGCGCCCACGCGCTGGAAGTGGAAATATTGCAGAATGGGCCGGAAAATGTGGCCGCCTTCATCGCCGAGCCGGTCGTCGGCGCGTCGCTGGGCGGCGTGCCGGCCCCCGACGGCTACTTCCAGGTCATCCGCGAAATCTGCGACAAGTACGACGTCCTGCTCATCATTGACGAAGTGATGACCGGCATCGGGCGCACGGGGAAGATGTGGGGCATTGAGCATTGGCCAGGCGTGACGCCCGACATCGTCACGGCGGCCAAAGGCATCACCAGCGGCTACACGCCCCTCTCGGTGATCCTGGCGCACAACAAGGTCTGGCAGCCTTTGATGGACAACAACTCGCCCTACAAAGCCGGCCGCACCCTCAACGCCAACGCGGTCTCTTGCGCCGGCGCCCTGGCCGTCCTCGACTACGTGGAGCGCCACGATCTCGTGGCCCATGCCGCCGAAGTCGGCGACTACATGCTGGAACAGATGAAAGAGAAGCTCTTGCCCCACCCCACCATCGGCGACGTGCGCGGCAAGGGGTTGATGATCGGCTTCGAATTTGTGCAGGACGACGAGACCCTGGAGGTATTCGACCCGCGCCTGCGCGTCTCCAAGCGCCTGGAGGATGAAGCCTACGCCCGCGGCCTGATCACCTATCCCTGCACCGGCTGCCTCCACGGGCAGGCCGGCGATATGGTGCTGATGTCGCCGCCGCTCATCATCACCAGGGCGCAGGTGGACGAGCTGGTGGAGATCCTCGAACAATCGGTCACGGCTGTCGAAGCCGGCCTGTAGGGATGCCTTTGAATTTTCGGATCAGAGCGCCCCGATTCGTCTTGTAGCATCGCCCCTTGTGGGCGTCTGGGGGTTCGGACGGCCACAAGGGCCGATGCTACGGCCATTCCCAGGACTTGAAACGCGCCCGCCGGTAGGGCGCAAGGGGATAAGATAGCGCATGCCTGAAATCAAGCTGCCGTTCGGTCACGGGGAGTTCGCGGCGAGCGTCGCGCCGGCCGAGCTGCTGGGCATCTACACCATTGCCGAAGGGGAAGAAGCCGGCGACGCCGAGGCGCTACTGCGCGCCGCCCTGGAGCAGCCGGTCGCCGCGCCGCGCCTGCGCGACCTGGCCCACCCCGGCCAACACATCACCATCATCGCCAGCGACCTGACGCGCCCCTGCCCCTCGGCCCTGCTCCTGCCGCCGATCCTGGAGGAGCTGCGCGCCGCCGGCGTCGCCGACGCCGACATCCTCATCGTCGCCGCCCTGGGGCTGCACCGGCCCATGACCGAGGCGGAGCTGCGCGAGATGGCCGGCCCGGCCGTCTTCGAGCGGCTGCGCGTCGTCAACCACGACCCGGCCGATGTCGTTCGCCTGGGCGTCACATCGCGCGGCACGCCGGTCGAGATCTTCCGGCCGGTCGCCGCAGCGGATCTGCGCGTCTGCCTCGGCAATCTGGAATTTCATTACTTCGCCGGCTACTCAGGCGGGGCCAAGGCCATCCTCCCCGGCTGCGCCTCGCGCGACGCGGTCAACGCCAATCACGCCATGATGGTGCAGCCCGCAGCCGCCGCCGGCCGGCTCGCCGGCAACCCGGTGCGCGCCGACCTGGAAGAGGGGGCGGCGCTGGCCGGCCCGGCCTTCATGCTCAACGTCATCGTCGGCGCGGCGCATCAGATCGTGGCCGCCGTCGCCGGCGACATCACCGCGGCGCACCGGCGCGGCTGCGAATGGGTCGCCCAGCGCGGCATGTTGCCGGTGGCCCAACTGGCCGACATCGTCCTGGTGAGCGCCGGCGGCTTCCCCAAAGACCTGAATCTCTATCAGGCGCAGAAGGCGCTGGATAATGCCGTCTACGCGGCGCGCGCCGGCGGGGTCATCATCCTGGTCGCCGAGTGTCGCGAGGGCTTCGGTAATGCGACCTTCCAGCGTTGGCTGTGCAGCGCCGAATCGCCCGATCAACTGCTGACCTGGATTCAACAGGATTTCGTCCTGGGCGGACACAAGGCCGCAGCCATCGCCGCCGTGCAGAAGAAGGCCGAGATCTACCTGGTCTCCGGCCTGCCGGCCGAAGACGCGGCGCGCGCCGGCCTGCGGCCCTTCGCGACCATCGAGGCGGCGCTGGAAGCGGCGCGCCGGCGCGTCGGGCCGGCGGCGCGCATCGCCGTCATCCCACAGGGCGGCTCGGTACTGCCGGCGCTGCAAGAGTAGACTCGGAGGGGCCGGCGTAGCATCGCCCCTTGTGGGCGTCTGAGAGAATCGGACGGCCACGCGGGCCGATGCTACGGCCTGGGCCTTACGTTTTTCCAATTAACCAGCGCAACATTTGCCGCGCCGCAGCCTTGTCCAGGGGCTGATTGTTGTTGCCGCACTTGGGACTTTGCACGCACGAGGGGCAGCCGTCTTCGCACGGGCACTCTTCAATCAGCCGCAGCGTCTCGCGCCAGAGCGCCGGCAATAGCTCGAAACCCTTCTCGGCGATCCCCACGCCGCCCGGAAAGGCGTCATAGATGAAGATTTGCGGCAGCTCGGTGTCGGGGTGCGCCGGCGTGGAGAGGCCGCCGATATCCGAGCGGTCGCACATGGCGAAGAGGGGCAGCATGGCAATCATGGCATGTTCCACAGCGTGCAGCCCGCCGTGAAAGTCCAGCCCGCGCGTCGCCAGCTCCATGCGCCACTCAGCCGGCAGATCGAACCAGAGCGCCGCCGTCTCAAAAGCTTGCGCCGGCGACTCCAACAGCTCCTCATCCAGCACCGTGTCGCTGAACTGTTGCAGCCGGCGGAAGCCGATCACCTGTTCCGTCACGCGCGCCTGGCCGAAGTAAGCTGACGAGAAGGGGTAGGACTGATGACGCAGCGAGCGGATGATGGCAACATCGTTGACCTCGCGCGGCTGGGTGTAATA
>CAIQJD010000053.1 GCA_903872005.1 uncultured bacterium
CGACCTTCTCGACCTGCTTCTCGACGACCTTCTCCTTCTCGACAACCACGGTCTGCTGCACGACCTTTTCCTTCTCCACAACGACCGTGACCTGCTTCTCGATCACCTGGGGCGTTGGAGCGGCGCAGCCGGACAGCACCATGCTCAGCACGACCAAAATGCTGACGACGAGCCATACTTTGCTTCGCATCTCTTCCTCCTAGTTTCTGTATCGCATGCCCGATCACACGACGGAACGACACGGCCTATCTACACCTGGGCGGGCGCGATCAGTCCCGCAATACCCTCCGCATCGCCTACACCTCCTGTAGAATCAGCATACTTGTGAGTAGCGACATCAATGTCCCGCGCGGATGCGCCTAATAGCCTTGCTCGCGATTGACAACATTGAGCAGAGGCTGCCTGGTCGCATCGCGCCGCAAATTCTCCACGAATAATTCCGTCATCCGTTCATAGTACTTCTTCGTCGCCGATGAAATATGTGGAGTGATGATCAGCCGCGGCGCATCATACAACTCGGACTCCGCCGGCAGCGGCTCGCGCGCCACGACATCTACGGCCGCGCCGGCGATGCGCCCCGTCCGCAGGGCTTCAATGAGCGCCGGCTCTTGCACCAGCCCGCCACGCCCCACGTTGATGAACATGGCATGGGCCGGCATTGCCTCAAAGAACTGCGCGTCCACCATCCCCCGCGTCTGCGGCGTCAGCGGACAGGCCACGACCACATAATCGCACGCGCCCAACATCTCGCGCATCTGCGCCGGCCCATACCAGCCTTGCGGCAGACGCCCCTCAGCATCTCCCACGCCGGCCGGGTTCCAACGCGGCACCGCGCGGATCGCCGGATTCCGCTTGCACGCCAGGAGCCGCATCCCCAAGGCGCTCGCCAATTGCGCGGTCGCGCTGTTGATGCTCCCATAGCCAACCAGGCCCAGCGTCGCGCCGCGCAGTTCCTCCGCCATCAATCGCTCAAAAATCTCGCCTGGCTTCGGCCACCGTCGCTCAGCCTGCATCCGCAATAGCTCCGGCGTCTGGCGCGAGAAACAGGATAGCATCCCGATCACGTACTCGGCAATGCCCACCGACTGCACACCGCTGGCATTGGTATAGACTACCGGCGCATCAATGCGCGGGCTGGCAAAGAGCGCCTCCGCGCCGGCCGAGCTGAGCTGCACCCAGCGCAGCCGGCTCCCCAGCGCCGGCGCGCTCGCCACCTGGCCGGCGTGCGCCAGCCAAACGTCCGTCTCGGCAATGGCGGCGTGCCACGCCGCCGGATCGGACAATGGCGTCACTTCCGCTTGTGGGAGCGCCGCCCTGACAGCGGCAAGCTGCGCGGCCGGCAAATCAATGGTGCTCAGTATCCGCATCTCGCCCTTCCTTCATCAAGACAGTTTAACACTCGATTTCTCAGGATGAGCCTGGAAAAACGTGGATGGGCTGGCTCGCAACTCGCCGGCCAATACTGCCTGCGCCGCTTCGGCGTCGTGCCGGCGCAACGCATCTACCAGCCGGCGGTGAATATCCACATCGCGCGCCAACTCGGCCGGCGTCAAAGGCTCGCGTATGGGCGACCAAACACGCGCGTAGAACTCGGCGATAGCGTCCATCAAACCAGCCAGCACATGATTGTTCAGGCAGCGATAGATCACCTGGTGAATCCGCAGCCCGAGGATGAGCGCGCTATTGCCTTGCGCCGGCGCCTGTTCCATCGCCGTCACCAGCTCATCCAGCTCATTCAAATCGCCATCCCCGATACGGGCCGCTGCCTTGCCAATGAACGCCAGCTCCAGGGCGCGCCGCACCTCCCACATCTCGTCCATGCCGATGCCATCCACGATCAAGCTGTAGGTATAGTGCTCCAGGTACCTGGCCGCGTCGAACCGCGCGACATGCGTCCCAGACCCCTTGCGCACTTCGACCAGACCGAGCGCCTCCAATCCTTTGAGCGCCTCCCGTACCACGTTGCGGCTGACGCTCAACTGCTCGGCGATCTCGGTCTCCGTGGGCAAGCGATCGCCAGGGCCAAGACCATTCTCGACGATGTAGTCTTTGACACGCTGGCGCACTTCTTGGTGCAGCAGATGGGTGCCAATCGGCTCTAGCAATACAGCCTCCTCCATGGGGGCAGCGGAGCGCCGCGCGGAGTCGGATACACAGGCAAAACAAGGGACATTGGACAACGAAAATGCGTGGCGCGATTCTCTCGCGGGTGTGTTATTATTGTACCCTGACGCCCTTGTACTATACCCTTGTACTATGTAGGACAATGCCATTGTAGCACACTATCCGGGCAAAGTCAATGCTTTTTCAGCGCCGGTTTGCGACTCTATTCACGAACTTCTGCCTGCACCGGCTCGCTTTCCAGCCACTCGCCGGCCGCAAAGCCGCGCGCCGCAAAGGTATGTCGGCCGGCCAGCAGCATCCAACGCATCTCATAAGGGCCGGCGCTGAAGCGTGCCGCCGGCGCGCCATCCACGAGCAGCTCCACAACCTCAAAGCGCAATCCATCCGCCGGCCGAGCCGACACGGCCACCCGCTGCTGATCACGCGGCATCGAAGCGCTGATCAGATAGATCGTGCCGTCGTCTGGCGAGGTCAATACCAGCGGCGCTTCGCGCTTGCCGGCCGGCCTCTCCGAGGCGCTGGCGCCGCTGGGAAGCTGCGGGATACCCTGCTCCGTGGCCCACTCGCGCGCCTCCGCCGGCGCCACGAGGTACACCTGCTCCATCACCCGTTCCGTCGGCGTCTCGGCCGTCGCCAGCTCGCCGGTGGCGCGATCCAACCGGATGCGCTGATGCATGGCGCAAACTGCCATCGGCTGGCTGCCGGCAACGAACAACTCCTGCCGCGTCAATGGACAGTCCGGCCCCGGCCTCTGGCCGGAAACGCTGCAAACATCCGCGGCCGCCAGACCCGCCGGTCGCTCGAATTCCTGCGCCGGCCGACCCAGCAACGCCTCTTCCATGAAATCGTGCCAGATGGGGCCGGCCCCGCTCACGCCCGAAACATCATACATCGGCGTATTGTCGGCATTGCCCACCCACACACCGGCGACCAGTTCGGGCGTGTAGCCCACGACCCAATTGTCGCGCCAATCGGTCGTCGTACCGGTCTTGGCGGCCGCCGGCCGGCTGAGGCGCAAGACGCTCCCCTCCCCGAAGCCGGCGATGCGCGCCGCGTCATCGCTCAGGATATCCGTGATGAGGTATGCCGTCTGTGGCGAAATGACCTGCGCCGTCGGGCCGCCGCTCCACACACGCAGCGGCCGCCCCTCGCCATCTTCGATGCGCCGCACCGCCACCGGCTCGACGCGCCGGCCGCCG
>CAIQJD010000054.1 GCA_903872005.1 uncultured bacterium
ACCTGGCGCTCCATCGCGCCGGCCTGATCGTTTTGAGCGGCGGCCGGCGCGGGCCGGTGGAAGCCGCCCTGCGAGGTGGCCGGCCGGCCGAGGCCGCCGAGGCGCTGGGCCGGCTGGTGGACCTCTACGGGCGCGAGCAGGTCTTTGTGGAGCTGCAAATCCACGCTCCCGAAGATCAGAATGTCGCCATCCGTCTGGCGATGCTGGCGCGTGAGGCCGGCGTGCGCTGCGTGGCGACCCACGACATCTACTACCTGGAGCCGGCCGGCGCGGAGCGGCAGCGCATCCTGGCGGCCATGGGCGGAGCGGAGGAGGCGCAGCCGGCCGGCTGCTATTTCCTCTCGCCGGCGGAGATGACGGAGCGTTTCGCCCGTTTTCCGGCCGCGCTGGAGCAGACTCTTGCCATTGCGGCACGTTGCCAGGTGGAGTTTCCGCTCCATCGCCTCCTTTTCCCCGATATTGGACTGCCGGCCGGCGTTCTGCCGGCCGAAGAGCTACGCCGGCAAGCCTGGGAGGGATTGGCGGCTCGCTTCGCTGCGCCGGGGACGTTGGCGCAGGAGCGCCTGGAGCGCGAGCTGCAAGTCATCGAAGATCTGGGCTACGCGCAGTACTTCCTGGCCGTCGCCGACATCGTGCGCTTTGCGCGCCAGGCCGGCATCCCTTTCAGCTCGCGTGGCTCGGCCTCGTCCAGCCTGGTGGTGTATGCGCTGGGCATCAGCGACGTGGACCCCTTGCAGCACGACCTCTACTTCGAGCGCTTCTTGAGTCGCGGCCGGCGCGAAGCGCCGGATATTGACATTGATTTCTGCTCCAAGCGGCGCGAGGAAGTGATCGAATACGTCTTTCGGCGCTTTGGGCGCGAGCGCGCGGCCATGGTCAGCACGGTGAGCACCTTGCGGGCGCGTTCGGCGCTGCGTGAGACCGCCAAAGTCCTGGGAGTGGCAGAGGCGCGCATCAGCGCCCTGACGGCGCAGATCCCGCACTATTGGCATCCGGGCATGGGCGCAGAGGTGCGGCAGGCGCAGGCTGATCTTCTGGTCGGATTGGCCGATCCGGCCGAGCGCAAGGCCATGGAGATCGCCGGCGAGCTGGATGGCTACCCGCATCACCTGTCGGTGCATGCCGGCGGCGTGGTCATCGCGCCCGGTCCCATCACCGATTGGGTCGCCGTGCAGCATGCGCCCAAGGGCATCCCCATCACGCAGTGGGATGGGCCGGCCGTCGAGCGCCTGGGACTGCTCAAGATTGACCTGCTGGGCATCCGTGGGCTGAGTGTGGTGCAGGCGGCGGCCGAGAAGGTGCGGCGCCGGGCGCCGGGCTTCGATGTGGCGCGCGTCCCCGACGGCGACGCCGCGACCGGCGCACTCCTGGCGCAGGGGCGCACCGTGGGCTGCTTTCAGATTGAGTCGGCCGGCATCCAGGAGACGTTGCGCCAGTTGGGCGTGCGCGATATTGCCGGCGTGATCGCGGCCATCTCGCTCTATCGTCCCGGCCCGCTGCGCGGCGGCTTGAAAGACGCGTTTGTGCGCCGCTATGTGGGCGAGGAGCCGGTAGAGTATCTGCATCCGGCGTTGGAGCCGATCCTGCGCGAGACGCTGGGCGTTGTGCTATTTCAGGAACAGGTGTTACGCATCGCGCACGATTTCGCCGGCTTCAGCCTGGAGCAGGCGGATGGGCTGCGCCGCGCCATGACCAAATTCCGCTCGGCCGGCGAGATGGCGCGCCTGCAGGAGGATTTCCTGCGCGGCGCGGCGGCGCAGAGCGGCGCGCCGTCGGCGCTGGCCGAGCGCATCTGGGAATTGATGCAGAGCTTCGCCGGCTACGGTTTCCCCAAAGCCCACGCCGCCGGCTACGCGGTGGTGGCCTATCGCTGCGCGTATCTCAAGGCGCACTATCCGGCCGAGTTCATGGCGGCGCGCCTGTCGGAGTGGGGCGGGTACTACGGTCAGCGCGTCTATCTGAGCGAGGCGCGCCGGCTGGGCCTGGCGCTGCGGCCGCCGCACGTGAATCACAGCGGGCGCGAGTTTGAGCTGGGATATGAGCAGGGCCGGCCGGTACTCTGGATGGGCCTCGATCAGGTCAAGGACGTGACGCATCGCACCGTGGAGCAGACCATCTCCGAGCGGCAGCGCGCGCCCTTTGATTCGTGGGAGGACTGGCTGGCGCGGGTCGCGCCGCGCCAGAAAGAGGCCGCCAACATGGCGCGGGTGGGCGCGCTAGACGGGCTGGGAGCCAGCCGGCCGGCCATCATCTCGCAACTGGGCTGGGCGACACGCCATGCCGGCGCAGGACAATTGCGCCTGCCGCTGGGTCTGGATGATGCGCCGGCGCTCCCGCCTGATCCTGACGAGCAGTCGCGGGTCGAAGAAGAGCTTTTGGGCGTGGCCGTCAGCCGGCATCCGTTGGCCGTCTGGGAGCCATCCCTGCGCCTGCATCGTCCGACGCCTTCATCGCAGCTCGGCCGCTTCGTCGGGAAAGAGGTCGCGGTGGCCGGCTTGCGGGTGGCGCACTGGCGGCATCGTACCAAGGCCGGCGCGATGATGTCTTTCTTGACGCTGGAAGATGTCGAGGGTATCATAGAAGTCGTGATCTTTCCGGAGACGTACAAGCAATGCGCGGCGACGTTGCGGGCGGCCGGCCCCTTCGTCGTGTGGGGACATGTTCAGGCGCAGAAGGATCATGCGGCGACGACGGCGTGCGTCGTCGTGGCGCGGCGCGTGATCGCGTTGGCGTCGCCGGCGGATGAATCGCTTTCCACGTCCGTTCCAAGCGGGCGTATCCATCGTGGAGGGTAGGGGACATGAATGTCTGTTCGGGCAAATTGCTATGTGTGGATCTGGCAACGGGCAAGACCGAGACGCGTCAGGTCGCGGAAGATTTGTTGCGGCGCTACTATGGCGGCTGCGGGCTGGCGGCGCGGCTCTACATGGACTTGCCGGCTTTCCCGGCCGCGTTAGAGCCGGCCGCGCCGCTATATGTTATTCCCGGCCTCGTGACCGGCACCCTGGCAAGCTCGGCCTGTCGCGTCGTCTTCTGCGGGCGTTCGCCGCTGACCGGCATTTGGGACGAATCTACGGCCGGCGGCTTCTTCGGCGCGGAGCTGCGTTACGCCGGCTGGGACGGATTGATCTTGACCGGGCGTGCGGCGCGGCCGACGGTGCTGTGGATTGAGGACGACAAAGTCGCACTGCTGCCGGCCGAGAGCCTGTGGGGCATGGAGACGCTGGAAGCGGCCGAGGGCGTGCGGGCGTTGACCGACCGGCGGGCGCAGACGGCGGTGATTGGCCCGGCCGGCGAGCATCTGACTCCGATGGCGAGCGTGACGCTGGGCGGCGAGGATTGCCGCGCGGCCGGCCGCGGCGGCATGGGCGCGGTGATGGGATCCAAGAATCTGAAGGCAATCGCCGTGCGCGGGCATAGCCGGCCGGTCTATGCTCACGATGCAGAGTTCAAGACGCTGGTGCGAGAGACCAACGCGGCGATGAAAGAGGCGTATGTCGGCCTCGGCAAGCTGGGCACCGGCGGCGGGTTGCTCAACGCCGCCAAAGCCGGCGACCTGCCGGTGAAGAATTGGATCGGCGGCGCGTGGATGGAAGGCGCGCAGAAGATCACCGGCGCGACCATGGCCGAGCGTGGCTTGATCGCCAAGAACTATCATTGCCACGCCTGCCCGGTCGGCTGCACGCAACATCTGCGTATCCCAGCGGGGCCTTATGCCGGTCAAGAGGGCCACGCGCCGGAGTACGAGACGCTGGCCGGCTTCGGCGCGAACTGCCTCAACGATGATTTGGACTCGATCATCACCGCCAACGAACGCTGCAATCGCCTGGGGCTGGACACGATCTCGGTCTCGGCGGCCATCGCCTTCGCGCTGGAAGCCGCAGAGCGCGGCATGATCGGCGCGCAACAGGCCGGCGGGCGCGTCTTGCGGTGGGGCGACGCCGCGACCATCCTGGCGCTCGTCGAGGAGATCGGCGCCGGCAAGGGCTTCGGCGCGTTCCTGGGCAGCGGCGTGCGGGCGATGGCGCAGCAGTTGGGGCCGGCGGCCGCCGCGTTCGCGACGCACGTCAAGGGTATGGAGATGCCGTATCACGATCCGCGCGCCGAGACGAGCATGGCGGCAAACTACGCCAGCGGCAATCGCGGCGCGTGTCATCTGACATCACTGTCGTACTCGGCGATGTGGGGCTTCAAGGTGCCGGGCGTGTATCAGCCGGACCCATTCGAGCGCCACCAGGACGCCGGCAAGGGGCGCATGGCCGCCGAATGGCAGAACTTCATGAGTGTGGTCAACGCGTTGGGGACGTGCAAGCTGGTGTCCAAGACCATCATTGACCCGCCATTGGCGGCGCGCTGGCTGCAATTGGCGGTGGGGTGGGAGGATGTGACGCCGGCTGAAGTGTTGCAGACTGGCGAGCGCATCTTCAACCTGCAACGTCTGATTAACGGGCGCTTCGGCGTGTCTGCCAAAGATGACGTCCTCGCAGATCGTTTCACCAAGGATGCGCATCCCGATGGATCGTCGGCCGGCGTGTTGCCGAACATGGCCTTGATCATGAGCGACTATTATGAAGCGCGCGGTTGGGACGCCGACGGCCGGCCCACGTCGGAGCGCTTGCGCCGGCTGAGTCTGGTCTGACGGCCGATCTGATAGGCAGGGAAGTCGAGGGATACGAGGATGACCTACCAACGCATCACGGTCTATTTCATGAGCGGCACGGGCAATTCGCTGCGCGTGGCGCAGTGGTTTGGGGAGGCGGCCGGCGCGCAGGGGGCATCCGTCGTCGTGTCGCCCATCGAGAACCCGGAGCCGGCGAGAGAAGTGGGCGGCGGCAGCGATGCGTTGCTCGTCGTCTGCTTTCCGACGCACGGCTTCACCGCGCCCTGGCACCTGCTGCGTTTTGTGGCGCGGCTGCCGCATGGGGCAGGCGCGCACGCGATGGTCATTCCAACGCGCGCCGGCAGCAAGGTCGGCTCCGTCTATCTCCCCGGCCTCGAAGGGACCGGCGGCTATCTGGTCGCGCTGCTCCTGGCGCTGAAAGGCTACGTGGTGCGGGGCGTCACGGCGGTGGATATGCCGTCGAACTGGACGGCGTTGCACTCAGCGTTCGCGCCGGAGACGGTCGCCGGCATCGTCGGGCGCGGGCAGGAGAAGGTGCGGCGCCTGAGCGGGACCATCCTGGCCGGCGGGACACACTTTGCCGGCCAGATCCCGTTGCTGTTCGGCTTGCTGCTGCTCCCGATTTCCTTGGCCTACTTCTTCATGGGGCGTTTCTTCCTGGCAAAGCTCTTCTTCGCTTCGGGGAAATGCAACGGGTGTGGCATTTGCGAGAAGCAGTGCCCGGTGGGCGCGATCCGCATGTTGGGCAAACAGCCGCGCCCGTACTGGACGTATGACTGCGAGAGTTGCATGCGTTGCATGAGCGTCTGTCCCACGCAGGCGGTGGAGGCCGGTCACTCTCTGGGGGTGTTGCTCTACTTTGCGACCAGTGTGCCGCTGGCCGATATGCTGATCACCTGGGCGGTGCGCCATGCGCCGGCGCTGGCCGGGATGGACCTGCCGATCATGCGCGCGTTGCTGAACTACCCGGCCAAGCTCCTGGCGCTCTTCCTGGCCTACCTGGCCTTCACCCTGCTGATCCGCATACCATGGATCAACCGCTTCTTCACGGTGACGACGCTGACGCACTACTATCGGCGCTATCGGGAGCCGGGGGCGAAGCTCACCGACCCGGCGCTGCGCCGGCGCGAGTGAGGCCGGCGTCACGCCGTATCCACGATGATGTCGCCAATGATGTTGGCAGCTTCGTCGCCGCGGTCGGCGCAATTACTGATGTGGCGATAGACCTCGCGCAATTTCAGCATGCTCACTACATGGGCCAGATCAATTGGCCCGCTGAATAGCTCGGCGATTGCCTGGCGATAGGCGCTCTCGACGCGGTTTTCCAACGACTTGGCGCGCACGGCATGTTCCGCGGCCACGTTCGGATGCTCGCGGAAGCGCAGCATCGCCATGTGGATCTCCGTGGCGGCTTTGCAGAGCAGGGCGGTCATGGCGCGCAAGTGCGGGTTCGGCTCCACCTGCAAGATGGTCATTTCGTCTACCGTGGAATAGGCGTAGTCGAGGATGTCATCAATGGCGCGCGAGAGACGAAAGATGTCCTCTCGATCAATGGGGGTGACGAAGGTGCGGTGCAGCTCGTCAATCAGGATGCGACGCAGCTCGTCGGCCTCTTTTTCGGCGGCGTCGACGCGCGCGGCGGCCTCGGCTGAGCCGGTATTCATGTAGGCTTCCAGTGCCTCCAGCCCGATCTTGGTCTGTTCGGCTTGCTGGATGAGCAGGCGCAGGAAATTATCCTCTTTGGGCTTGAACCAGTCACGAATACCCATCGTTGTGTCCCCCTTACTCGCGGCTTGCGCCGGCGCTCAGCGGATGAGCCAGGCCAGCGGCGCATAAATCAGGCCGGCCAGGAGCGCGGTGGCCGGCATCGTGAGGAGCCAGGCGAGCAGCATCTCCCGGGCGACGCCCCAACGCACCTGCGACGGGCGCTGGCCGGAGCCGGCGCCGAGGATGCTTGAGCTGACCACTTGCGTTGTGCTGACCGGTCCGCCCAAAAGCGCAGCGGCCACGATGATGGAAGCAGCGGCCAGTTGCGAGCTGAATGCATGGATGGGACGCACTTTGTAGAAGCGGCCGCCGAGAGTCTTGATGACGCGCCAGCCCCCGATGAAGGTACCCAGCGCGATGGAGACGGCCGCGCCGGCGATGACCCACAGGGGGACGCGGAAGGTGGGCAAGAGGCCGGCCGAGACCAGCCCTAACGTGATGATGCCCATCGTCTTCTGGGAATCGTTGGCGCCGTGACTCAGGGCCAGGCCGGCGGCGGTCAGCCACTCGCCGCGCCGGAGCCAAACATTGGCGCGCGGCGACATCGCTCGGAGCAGCCATAGCAGCGCTCTGATGGTCAGAAAGCCGAGCGCCAGGCCCAGGATGGGCGAGATGAAGAGGGCGAGGATGACTTTCAGCAAGCCGGCGACGTGGACGACCTGTGGCCCGAAGCCCCAGATGGCCGCGCCGACCAACCCGCCGATGAGCGCGTGCGAGGAGCTGGATGGGATGCCGAGGCGCAAGGTGATGTTGTTCCAGGCGATGGCGCTGAGGAGCGCCGCCAGCGTTACCGTGATGGTGATGTTCTGGGGCGAGACGACCTGACTGCCGATGGCGACGGCGACGGAAACGCCGAAGAGGAACGGCCCCAGCAGCTCGCACACGCCGATGAGCAACATGGCCTGCCGCGGGCGCATGGCGCGCGAGGAGATGAGGACGGCGACCGCATTCGCGCTATCGCTCATGCCGTTGAAGAAGTCAAACAGCAGGGCAATGACGACCAGGGCGATGGCGGGATAGATGGCCGGCATCTCGGCTGCCTCTACTGCTGCGCCGCGCCGTCGGCGCGCGGGCCAGCAGCAAGGCGGCGCAGCGCCGCCGGCAGCTCGGCGACGGCATCCATGACGATGTCTGCGCCGGCCTGCTGGAAGTGCTGGCGTTGGCCGGCCTTGGCGACGACCGCGGCCACGCAGGGGGGAGTGTCCCCCAGGCGTTGGCGGTAGTTCAGCGTCAATTGCAGGTCATCGCCGGTGTCGCCGATGAAGAGGGCGGCGGCCGGCGTGAGGGCATCGAAGGCGCGTTGCAGCGCGCGCGGATCGGGCTTGCGTAGCTCGGTGGAGTCCAGGACGAAGTCGAAAGGG
>CAIQJD010000055.1 GCA_903872005.1 uncultured bacterium
ACGATGCCCGAATGCTCGCAGGCGAACCATTTGCCGGTGCGCCCGAAGCCGGTGATGATCTCGTCGGCGATCATGACGATGCCGCGCGCCGCGGTGATGCGCCGCAATTCGGCCAGGAATTCGGGCGGCGGGACGATCCAGCCGCCATGCCCGATGACCGGCTCGACGATCAGGCCGGCCATCGGCGGCAGGCCGGAGTCGGGATGATCCAGCCGGCGCTCGATGAACTTGGCGCAGAACATATCGCACGCCGGATAGCTCTTCTCGTAGGCGCAGCGATAACAGTAGGCGTAGGGATAGTGATAGACTTCGGGCAGCAGGGGCAGGAAGTCTTGCCGATAGTAGTTCTTGGAGGTCAGGGTCAGCGCGCCGCCCAGCTTGCCGTGAAAGCCGCCCTCGAAAGCCAGGAAACCGGGCTTCTTGGCATAGATGCGCGCCGTCTTGTAGGCCGTCTCCACTGCCTCCGCGCCGGTGTTGATGATGTGCGCCACGGAGAGGTCGCCCGGCGCAACGTCGGCCAGCTTCTTGAGCAGAGCGACGCGCGGCTCGCAGGGGTTGATCGCGCCCAGGGTGTGCATCAAGCCGGCGGCCTGATCGGCAATGGCCGCGACGATCTCCGGGTTGGAATGCCCCACCGCCGCCACCGATGAGGCCGCCCACATATCCACGTAGATGTTGCCGTCTACATCCATGACGTTGGAGCCTTGCGCCAGCGCCCAGGGGATCGGGATATCGCCCTTGCCCAGGACGTTGGAGGTGGGCATCTCGAAGCGACGCAGGTCGTCGGCCAGGGCGCAGGCGCGCGGGCCGGGGACGTCGGTCGCCATCTTGCCGAGCATGGTTCCGAAGTTGGGGTCAGGGATGGGTCGCATAGGTTCCTCCTGGCATTGCCGGCATGGAATTGGCGTATGGAGGATAGCACGGAATCGCCGGCGCGTCAATCGGGAATGGCGGCGACTTTTAGCCAGTTTTCGGAATCTGGACGTGGACGAACGCGGAATTCTGCGCCGGTTCCTCGCCCGCGTTCGTCCGCGTCCCATCCAACGCTGGTAAGAGTCAGAGCAAGGCTGCGCTGCACGCTCTGTGTCTCGGCGGTTAGATAGGCGCATCACGCTCCCTCAACACACGACAAGAGGGTGTGTTTCACATTTTGGGGGACGGGCATCGGGGCTGTCGTAGCCTGGCCCCTTGTGGGCGTTTTGGCCCCCGGTCAGGCGCGCACAAGGCGCTAAGCTACTCACGCGCCCCAAAACTGAAACATACACCGACCGACATGACAAGATTGGCGCTAGACTTTTCACACAAGATCAGCTATACTCTTGAATCATCCGCCGGGCAACACCAAGATCAGGCGGATGGATTGGATGAGGGAGTGGGTGGACATCGAACCGCCGGCGGCCCCACTCTTCGGCCTGTTGCAAGGGGTGAGGGAGTATCCATGATCGCTTCGCGAGCATCGGGCGGCCCCCCGCGTATCGTCTATCATTTGAACAGCATCGGCTTCGGCGGGATGGAGCTTCACGCGCTGGCGCTGGCGCGCGGCGTCTCCCGCGCCGGCTGGCGCGTGTCGGTGCTCCTGCCCGAGCTGCCGGCGCTCGATCCCTTGATCGCGGAGTTCGCGGCGGCCGGCGTCGCCACGCATCGCGTCACCGTGACCGGCGCGCAGGTGCCGGCCCGCCTGGCGGCCGCCTGGCTCAAGACGCGAGCCTTGCTGCGCGAGATCGCGCCGGCGATCATGCATCAACATCGCACCGGCCCATACCACGGCAAATGGACCGTGCTGGCGGCGCGCGCGGCCGGCGTGCCGGTGGTGGTCGCCTCGGAACACCAGGCCGCCTACCGGTTGACCGGGCCGCAACGCTGGGCCAATGCCTTCGCCGACCGGCTCGTGGATCGCGTCGTCGCGGTGTCGGATCACGACTACCAGCGTCAGCTCACGCAGAGCGGCCGGCCGGCCGGCAAAATCGTCCGCATTCATAACGGCATTGATATCGCGCGCTTTCGGCCGGCCGCGCCCCAGGCCGTAGCGGCCGGCCGCGCCGCGCTGGGCATCCCGGCCGGCGCGCCGGTCATCGGCACGTTGGCGCGCCTGGAAGAGCAGAAAGGGATCTGCTACTTTCTGCGGGCGCTGCCCGATCTGGCGCAGCGTTGGCCCGGCCTGGTCGTGCTGATCGCCGGCGATGGCGCCCTACGCAAGGCGCTGGAAGCCGAGGCCGCTGCCCTGGGCGTCAACGGTTACACACGCTTCCTGGGCTTCGTGCCCGACGCGGTCGCGATCATGTCGTTGATGGATGTCGTCGTCATCCCCAGCGTATGGGAACCGTTCGGCCTGGCGGCGGCCGAAGCCATGGCCGTGGGCCGGCCGGTAGTCGTCAGTCGTGTGGGCGGGCTGCCTGAGATTGTGTCCGATGGCGAATCGGGGCTGCTGGCCTCGCCCGGCGAGCCGGCCGCGTTGGCGCAGGCCATAGACCGGCTTCTGGCCGACCCGGCCCTGCGCGACCGATTGGCGGCCGCCGGCCGGCAGCGCGTGGCCGAGCGGTTCACGTTGGAAGTGATGACGGGGAACATGTTGGCGCTCTACGCCGAATTGTTGGACAGATGATCTTCACCGTCACCCTCAACCCCTCCCTGGACAAGACCCTCAGCGTCGGCCGGCTCATCCCCGGCGAGATTCACCGCGCCCGTATTCTGCGCCAGGACCTGGGCGGCAAAGGCGTCAATGTCTCGCGCGCCCTGCGCGCCCTGGGCCTGGATAGCCAGATCATCGGCTTCTGCGCCGGCGCGACCGGCGCGGCGCTGCGCGATGGCCTGCGCGCCGCCGGCTATGCGGTCACGTTCATCGAAATCGAAGGCGAGACCCGCCAGAACCTCACGCTGCTGGACGAGAGCGCCGGCGTCTACACCAAGATCAACGAGCCAGGGGCCGCGCCGGGGCCGGCGCACATCGCCGCGCTGCTGGCCCTGGTCGAGGGCGCGGCGCGCCCCGGCGACCTGTGGGCCTTCTGCGGCAGCCTGCCTCCCGGCGTCCCCGCCGACCTCTACGCGCCGTTGATCGGCCTGGTGCAGGCGCGCGGGGGGCGTGCCTTCCTGGATAGCAGCGGGCCGGCGCTGCGGGCCGGCCTGGCCGCCCGGCCCTACGGCCTCAAGCCCAATCGCGACGAGGCCGGCGAGCTGTTGGGCTGCCCCCTGGCCGACGAGACGGCCTGCGTCGGCGCGGCGCGGCAGCTCGGCGCGCCGGCGGCGTTCATCACGCGCGGCGCGGAGGGGGCGGTCTGCTGCCTGCGCGGCGAGGTGTGGGTCGCCTGTCCGCCGGCCATTACGGCGCGCAGCCCGGTGGGGGCCGGCGATGCCGCCCTGGCCGGCCTGCTCTGGGCGCTGGCGGAGGGCTGCGACGCCGCAGAGACGGCGCGCCGCGTCGTCGCTTGCGGCGCGGCGGCAGCGGCGCAAGATGGCAGCGGCGTGGGAGATCGGGAGCTGGTGCAGCAATTGTTGGGGCAGACGCGGGCGCGCCGGCCGGCCGAGGCCGGCGGCGAAGGTGCGCAGGCGGGCTGGAGAACAGGAACGCCATGTGCGAGCGGGAGACGGCCGTGATCTTCGGTG
>CAIQJD010000056.1 GCA_903872005.1 uncultured bacterium
GCCGGCGTCGGGGTCTTCGCCGGTGTTCAGAGCGCGCTCGCTGATCGCCGGCGTCCAGATGACGCCCTTACGCATCTGCTTGACCGTATGCATCTGGCTCAAAAAGACGCCATCGCCCAGGATCGTCTCGCGCATCACGTCAAACGCCAGGGTGTCTTCGTTCACCGCAGCGCCGGCGATGATGTGCTTGATGAGGCCGATGATCTCGTCATCCATGACGGCAACGGCGAAGCTGCCGCTGAGAATGCTCTCGAGGCCGCCGACGCCGGAGAGGATATCGGCGCCGGCCAGGGCTGGTGTGAAAGCGTTGGCGAAACGCTCGTAAGCGCACTGTGGGTCCAACTTCGACGCGCTGGAGGAGAGGCCATAGACGTCAATGACGAGGCCCAGGCGATGGGCGAGCTGCACCGCACAAGCGCCGGCCATGCC
Source organism: uncultured bacterium (assembly GCA_903872005.1). The sequence goes on from CAIQJD010000056.1 coordinate 430, forward strand.
GACTTCCGGCCCGCCCCAGGCAGATACGGCCGTACGCATGTCAATCGGGTTAATGCGACAGCAGTAGGAAACAGCAGCGCCGAATCGGGTCGCCGCGACGATGACGAAGCTGGCGAGCAGCTCCGCGTGCTGCTGCGCCAGGCAGCCGGCCAGGGTGATCGGGCCGGTCGCGCCCAGGGATGGCGCCGGCAACGCATGGAAGGGCGCGCCCAGCTCGACGCAGGTGATGATGGCGTCCGTGATCTTTTCGGTGAAGGTGAGGGGACTGACCGGCGAGACTCTGACTGCCAGAGTAGGCCGCCGGCGGAAGGCTTCCATGCCCCCGCAACAGGCCGCGGCCAGCTCGACCTGGTAGCGCACCTCGGCGGCGTTCTCGGCGGCCGACGCGGTGGCGGGCTTGTTCGTGTGGTGCAGGATCAGCTCGGTGGCGGCAATAGACATCAGCGCCGGCGGCGTATCTTGCGGTCCGAAGGAAGACGTGACCACGTCCAGGTTGGGCAGCGCGTCGAGGAGGCGGATCATATCCATCGTATCCTGGCGCGTGGCCGGCCGGCGCTTGCCGCTGTCAAGGTCCATGATGTAAGGGGAGCTCCCACTGTTGTGGAAACGCACGCGGCCGTCGCCGATGACCAGCTCCACCGAGCCATCGCGATTGCGGTAAGTATTGGCGCTGGTCAGGCGCTTCACGCTGTCGAGCACGACCTGGCGCGGCATGAAAATGCGGCCTTTCTCGACGTGGCAACCCAACCCGTGCAGCATCTCCTGGGCGCGGGCGTGCTGCACCAGGACGCCGACTTCTTCGAGCAGGCGATAGGCCGTCTCTTCAATCTGCGCGATCTGCTCATCGGGCAGCATCTGCATCCGCAAGCGATTGAAGGTCACGAGAACGCATCCCTTTCTATGGGTTTCCCCGGGCAAACATCGCAGTGAGCGCCGGCGCTCACGTCAGCTTCCGGCGCGCTTCTTCCATGATCTCGGCCAGATGACGTTGCGCGTCGTCTGGCAACGGCTCAACTTGATGCGTGGCGAGGATCTCTTTGACGCGCCGGCGAGCGTGGGCGACGACGCCGGCGTCGGGGTCTTCGCCAGTGTTCAGAGCGCGCTCGCTGATCGCCGGCGTCCAGATGACGCCCTTACGCATCTGCTTGACCGTATGCATCTGGCTCAAAAAGACGCCATCGCCCAGGATCGTCTCGCGCATCACGTCGAACGCCAGGGTGTCTTCGTTCACCGCAGCGCCGGCGACGATGTGCTTGATGAGGCCGATGATCTCGTCATCTATCACCGCCGCCTCGAAGCTGGCGGCCATGTTATTCTCCATGACGCCGGCGCCGGAGAGGATATCCACACCGGCCAGGGCCGCCTGCATGGCATTGGCGAAACGCTCGTAGGCGAACTGCGGATCGAGGCGCGCCGAATTGGTGCACAGGCCGTAGGCGTCGCAGGCAAGGCCCAGGCGGTGGGCCAGTTGCGCCGCGCCGGCCGCAGCCATGCCGACCTCCGGGCCGCCGAAGGCCGAAACGGCCGTGCGCATATCGGTGGGGATAATGCGCGAACAATAGGTCACTTGCGCGCCGGGGCGCGCCGCGGCGACCAGGACGAAGCTGGCGAGGATTTCCGCGTGTTGCTGCGCCAGACAGCCGGCCAGGGTGATCGGGCCAGTGCCGCCCAGGGTGGGCGCCGGCAACGAATAGTAGGGCGCGCCCGATTCGGCAATCGCGAGGATGGTGGCCGCTACCTGCTGGCTGAGGGTGAGCGGGCTGATGGGCGACGCCATGATCGGGATGGTCGGCCGCTGGCGGAAGGCCGCCTCGCCGCCGCAACAGGCCGCCGCCAGTTTGACCAGATAATAGACGTCGGCCGGCTTCTCCGCGGCCGCGGCGTGGATCGGCTTGCGCGTGTTTTGCAGCAGCGCCACGAAAGAGGCCGGCGTCATCAGCTCGGCCGGCGTATCTTGCGCGCCGCACATCGGGATGGCGACATCCACATGGGGCAAGGCGTCAGTCAGGCGCGCCATATCGGCCACATCGCGCAGGCTGGCCGAGCGACGCCGGCCGGTCTCCAGGTCGAAGACGAAGGGGAGTCCGCCGCCATTGTGAACGCGCACCTGGCCCTCGCCGATGGTCAGCTCGCGCCGGCCGTCGGCGCTGCGAAAGATGCGGTGGGCGGTCAACTGCTGCAGGCTCTTCTCCACAATATCGCGCCGGAGATAGACGCGCCCATCGGCGACGCGGCCGCCAAGTCCGTGGAGCATCTCGGTCGCGCCGGCGTGCTGCACCAGGATGCCGACCTCGCCGAGAAGGCGAAACGCGGTCGCTTCGATTCGTTCGAGCGCTTCATCTGAGAAGAAAGCAAGAGAAAGACGGGTATCGGGCATGGCAATCCCTCCTTGAGCATCGGGAAATTGTACTATGCCCTATAGCGGAGTGTCAAATGCATCGCGCCGCCGGCGCAAAACCTTTGACAGGGCGCGTCGGCCGGGGTATAATCGGCGCAGAGTCTTCTATTGGAGAAGGATATGCTCAATCCAATCGTGAATTTCGGGATCGCCGCGGCGTTGAGCCTTGCCGGCGTGGGGACCATCCTGCTGGCGCTCCTGGGGCGCTGGAAACGCTGGCGCGTCGTGCTGGCCCTGGCCGGCGTGGCGCTGGGCGTAGCCGCCGCCGGCGTCATCCTCACCACACCGCAACCGCTCCGCGTGGCGCGCGCCATCTCGTTCATCAAGCCCCTGCCGACGCCCACCCCGCGCCCCGCGCCGACCAAAGCGCCGGCCGGCCAGACGCCGGCCGCCATCGCGCCAGTCGCCGCGACCGGCCGCATCGTCTTCCACAGCGACCGCAGCGGCGACTTCGAAATCTGGGCCATGGACGACAACGGCGAGAACCCGGTGCAATTGACCACTTCGCCCGGCCGCGATATCGAGCCGGCCTGGTCGCCCGACGGGAGCAAAATCGTCTTCAGCTCGGCGCGCGATGATGCGGACAACCTGGAGTTGTACGTGATGAACGCCGACGGCTCCGACCAGCATCGCCTGGTGGAGATTCAGCCCGGCGACGAGCTGGGCCCGGAATGGTCGCCGGACGGCAAGCAGATCGTCTTCTACAGCAACACCGAAGGCAAGCTGCAACTCTTTCTGGTGAACGCCGACGGGACGGAGGCGAAGAACGTCAGCAAGTACCCGCAGGCATCCAACAGCCGGCCGAGCTGGTCGCCGGATGGCAAACGCATCGCCTTCGTCACCGACCGCGACATGAACAATGAAATCTATGCCATGAACCCCGACGGCAGCAACCAGACGCGGTTGACCGACAACAACTCGGACGATGTGATGCCCAAATGGTCGCCCGACGGCAAAATGATCATCTTTGAATCGAACCGCAAGGGGATGAATACCCTCTTCCTGATGAACGCGGATGGGTCGGACGTGCGGACGGCCCTGGCCGAGCCGGCCGGCGACGCCTCCCCCGGTTGGAGCAATGGCGGGGCGCGCTTCTACTATTCATCGCTGCGTCCCCACACCTGGGAGATCTTCGTACACGACATGGCGACCGGCGCAGATCGCCAGATCACCAGCGTGGGACGCGGCTACAACCGCTTCCCCGCCTGGACGGCGAAGAAGTAGCGCCGGGAATGGCTGGCGATTGTCCTTCACGCTGTCTTCCTGGATGACGATGGGCGATGAGGAGATTCACCCGTGAGACACTGCTGGCTCGCCATCTTCCTGGGACTCTCGCTGGCGGCTTGCCGGCCGTCCCCGGCCGCCCCGACAGAGACGCCCATGCCCACGATACTACCCGTTTCGCCATCTCCGACAATGACGCCTGAGCCAGTTGTCACGCCGACGCCGGCCTTCCAACCGCGCACCGGCTGGTGGAACGACGCCATCTTCTACGAAGTCTTCGTCCGCAGCTTCTACGACAGCAACGGCGACGGACAGGGCGACCTGAACGGCCTCATCGCCCGGCTGGACTATCTCAACGATGGGCAGCCGGCATCGGGAAAGAGCCTGGGCGTCACCGCGCTATGGCTCATGCCGATCATGCCGGCGTCCAGCTATCACGGCTACGACGCCGAGGACTATCGGGGCGTCGCGCCGGCATACGGCTCCCTGAACGACCTGCGGCGCTTGTTGGACGAGGCCCATCGGCGCGGCATGCGCGTCATCATAGACTGGCCGTTCAACCACACATCCAGCCGGCACCCCTGGTTCGTGGAGAGCAGCCAGGGGCCGGCGTCGGCGCGCCGCGACTGGTACCTCTGGTCGGCCAGCGATCCGGGCTTTCGCGGCCCAGAGCGGCAGAACGTCTGGCACGCCAAGAACGGCGCGTTCTACTACGGGGTCTTCGGGGCCGGCATGCCCGACCTGAACTATGCCACCCCGGCCGTCACAGCGGCGGCCTACGACACGGCGCGCTTCTGGCTGCAAGACGTGGGCGTAGACGGCTTCCGTATGGATGCGGCGCGCTACCTGATCGAAGAGAACCTGCTGCAAGCCAATCGCCGGCTGGTCAGCACCCCCAGTACCATCGCCTGGCTGCGCGATTTCCGCACTTTCTACCGCGACCTCACCCCCCAAAGCCTGTCCATTGGCGAAGTCTGGTCGGATAGCGATGAAGCGGCGCGCTACGTGCGCGAGGGCGCGCTGGACCTGACCTTCGAGTTCGGGCTGGCCGATGCGATCCTGCGTAGCATCAACGCCGGCCAGGCCGCCGAGTTCCACGCCGGCCTGGCCTGGACGCTGCGGGCCTTTCCGGCCGGCCAATACGGCGTCTTCCTCACCAACCACGACCAGAACCGGGTAGCCAGCCGGCTCTCCTCCGTTGCCGATGCCCGCCTGGCCGCCACGATCCTCTTCACGCTACCGGGCACGCCGTTCGTCTACTATGGCGAAGAGATCGGCATGACCGGCGTCAAGCCCGACGAGCAAATCCGCGCCCCCATGCAGTGGTCGGCCGCAGCCAACGCCGGCTTCACGACCGGCTCGCCCTGGACGGCCGTGCGGCCCGACTATGCCGCCATTCATGTCGCCGCGCAGGAGCAGGACCCGGCCTCACTATGGAACCTCTATCGGCAGTTGATCCGCCTGCGCCGCGAGCGGCCGGCCTTGCGCGCTGGCGCGCTCCTCCCGCTCGCCAGCGCCAGCGACAAGGTGGATGCATACCTGCGCCTGGCCGGCGCAGATCGCCTCCTGGTCGCGCTCAACTTCGGCAGCAAGCCGCAGGTGGGCGTCGTCTTGAGCCTGACCCAGAGCGACCTGCCGGCCGGCGTCTATGCGGCGCGCGATGCCCTGAGCGGCGCGGATTTTCCCGTCCTGACGGTGGGAGCCAACGGGGCCATCGCCGGCTACGCGCTGCCGACGCTGACCGAGCGTGGGGCGGTCATCCTGAGCCTGACATCCCGTTAGGGAAGCTGAAGCCATAGCCTGAGCGACTGAGGTTTGACGATGCCATATACGACGCACGCCGGAATTCGCATCCACCGGAGGTGAACGCGATGACGGAGCTACAAATCCTGCTGTTAACCTACGTGCTCAGCGGCCTCTTGATGATCGCGATTGCCGAGCCGCTGATCCGCCGCAAGATCAAGCCCAACCCCTGGTATGGGTTCCGCCTGCGCGCCACGCTGGAAGACCCGGTCATCTGGTATGAGGTCAACGCGGCCGGCGGGCGCGGTCTGCGCCGCGCCGGCGCCGGCATCACGCTCAGCGCCCTGATCCTCTACCTGATCCCGGGCCTCAGCACCGACGCCTACGCGCTCTTATGTACGGCCGTGATGGTCGTCCTGATGACCATCTGTCTCGTCGCAGCCTTTCGCAGTCTCAGCGCGCTCACCAAGCGCCGCAAAGCGGGCGATCTGCCCAAGGATGACATGCCCAGATGACAGAATCACGCCGCTTCCTCGAAATTCTTGCGCCCGATGATGTGCGCCAGATTCACCTCACCGCGCTGCGCGTGTTGGAAGAAGTCGGCCTGTGGCTGCCGCACCGCGAAATCCTGGAGCGCCTGCATGCC
>CAIQJD010000057.1 GCA_903872005.1 uncultured bacterium
TCTTTCGCCATCCTCTCGCCACAGAATGGCGCCAGGCTGGAATACAACAAGTTCATCCCCTTCTTGAAGAATCCTCTGGAAATGGAGGTGGAACTCCAGAGCGGCGGAAAACCATTGGACCCGGCCCAGGCGCTGGCAAACTCCAATCAGATGCCTTTCAAGATCACGGTGGTGGACGGGCAGGGACGCGACCGCGCCGGCGAGATCACGTTCCAGCCGGCAGGTCAACCGGGGCGCTGGAGCGGACGCAGCGAGACGATCACGGGAAGCGACGTCTATCGCATCACCGTTTCGGGCGAGGCGCCACTGCGTCCGACCTTCGTCTGGAACGAGACGCCCCTCTCGGTGGCCTTCAGCCGGGCGCCCAATCGCTGGCTCCCGCTTACCTATGCGGTCGCCGGCCTGATCCTGGCGCTCATCCTGTATCTGCTGATCCAATGCATCGTAGATGTCTTCTTCTTGCCAAAAGTGAGAGGCAATCTGTCCGTGCAGGATGAGAATGATCAGCCCCTGGCCGCCTGGCAATTGGACAGCAAACGCCGGCATACGGTCAAGCTGGACGCGCCGGCCGTGACGGGCGCGAAGACGCTGCGGGTGCAAGGATTCAAGAGCCACATCAAGGTGCGCGTGGTTAACAGGGGGGGCGCCGGCGCGACGCATACCCTGCGGAACGGGTCTCGCGCCCCGTTGGGTATTGGGTTCTGGCTCTGCTACGAGGACACTGCTCTGGACGATGAGAGCGGGGGGCGGTCCACGTGGGGGTGACATGAAGCGAATCTCCGGATATCGGGTGGACATGGCACAGTGCATGGAGAAAGGAGTTCTCTCATGAAAGCGGGATTGATCATTGGTCTTGGCGGGACGGGCGTGCTCACGCTCCAACACGTGAAGGCGCAACTCGCGGGTGGGGCCGATCGGGCCTTGCCCAGGGATGTGCGCCTGCTGGCCTTTGACACCGTGCAAGAGCAGGACCGGGCCGCCAGCACGGAATCTACCCTGCAGGGCGTGGAACTGGATCCGGGCGAGTATTTCTGGGTGGGAGGAGATGTCTATGAGTATACAAGGCAAGTGCAGGGTGGCAAGCATCCGCACGTCGGATCGTGGTACCAAGCGGAAACGTACCTGAGAACTTTGCCGCGCGCGTCGTTTAACCTGCAACGCGGCGCTGGCATGTTGCGACAATTTGGTCGTCTGGCGATTTTCAACGATGTTGCTGCGCCAGACATGTCGAATATCAAGAAACTGATCAATCAGGCCATGACGGCGATCCGGTCGGCGCATGCCGGCCTGGCGAACCTGGACGTTTTCCTGGTCAGCTCCGTCGCCGGCGGCACCGGCGCCGGCATGTTCCTGGATATCGCCTACCTGGTGCGGAGGTTGGCAAAGATAGACCAGAATGGGCAGGAAGTTACGGTGCGGGGATTCCTGGTGTTGCCCGAAGCGTTCAGCGCCATTCCTGGCGGCGTTAATGACTACATGCGCGCACGCGCCTACGCTGCCATGCGCGAGAACCGGCGCTTCACCGTGGACTTTGCCTGGAAGAACGGCTATCCCATGTATTACCATGAAGATGGCATTGAGGGAGTCTGGCATTCGGCATTACGCACGAAGATCTTCGACTCGCTCTATCACATTGATGGGCAACGGAATCGAAACCCGCTCACCCAGATCTTGCCCAAATTTGGCGTCACCGCCACCATCGCCGACGCGGTGGTGGCGATGCTGGATGATCCGGAAGACAAATACGGGCAGCACTACGCCAACGTAATCAACGTGGTCAACCCGGGCGGGGGATTGGGGAATACGGCATTTGACAGCGCGGTGGGCACCTTCACGATGACGATGCCCATGCGCCAGATCGTCGAGGCGTTGAGCTACCGCTTGCTGCTGCAAGGATTGACGCTGCTGGCCGAGCCGGCGCAGAAGGACGAAGACGGCTATCCCCTGGGACTTGCCCCGGACGAGAACCGGGAGGCTGGCGCTGGGCGACGCGGGCGCGTCGCGGCGGAGGATTTCCTGAAGGCCGGCGAGATCGTATCCCACACCAGCGACGTGAAAATCAGCATGACGCCGCTGCCGCAGGAAATCTTACGCATTGCCTCGCGCTACAGCCCGCAGAACCCGGGGCTGATCGCGCAATTGGCAGCGCAGACGCCGGAGGATTGGGAAAAGGCGCTGGATTTGACGGGAGACACGACTGAGGTCGTGACGATCCGCCAGCGCGCCCAACAGGAGCTGGCCAGCAAGTTGACTGCCGCCGTGCCGGCCAAAGCCGGCAGCGAGAAAGCGCAGGATTCGCTGGTGCGTATCCCGAAGGCGGTCGAGAATTACAAGAGCGAACACCTCGGGCGCGAGGATCCGCGCACCGGCCAACGCGCCGGCGGCAAGTACCGTGAGGCGCTGGAAGGCTATGTCGTCAAGCAGGTGGAGCGCTTCCGCGACGCCCTGCAAGTGGAGGTCATGAA
>CAIQJD010000058.1 GCA_903872005.1 uncultured bacterium
CGCTGGTCGCACTGCTGGTCATTTTCATTGCAGTCTTCGCCGCGCCTGTATTTGACCGAGAAGGGAGGAAATAGCGGACCATGTTTTCGATGGCCGAGCTTCCATTTGATAGCAACAGCGTCGGCGTGGTAATCGCATTCATCCTGACCCTGATGGTCTTCAGCTACATCTTCGGGGATAACCCGCTGTATCGCCTGGCGCAACATGTGCTTGTCGGCGCTGTGGCCGGCTACGCCCTTGTCGTCGCCTATCACAGCATCCTGCGCCCGCGCCTGGTGGAACCCCTCGTGAGTGATCCAACCGGCAACTGGCTCCTGATCATCCCGATTCTGCTTTCCATCCTGCTACTGACCAAGAGCCGACGCTCGCTTGCCGTCTGGGGCAACACCGCCATGGCCTATCTCTTCGGCGTCGGCGCAGCGTTGGCCGTCGGCGGAGCCATGGTCGGCTCTCTAGCCACACAAGTGCAAGCAAGCTGGAGCGTCCTGCAAGCCGGCGCTTACCCGATGAGTCCGGCTCTCAACATCGTCAGCGCCATCATCATCACGCTGGGCGCCACCTCCGTCCTGATGTACTTCTACTATCAGGCGCCGGCCGCGGACGCGCCGCGCCGGCCACTCACCGCCCTGCGCCTGGCCTGGGGCCGCGTCGGACGCTGGTTCATCTTGATCGCCCTCGGCGCGATTTTCGCCAATCTCATGATCGCTCGCCTATCGCTCTTGATCGGCAGAATTCGTTTTCTCCTGGACACACTCACCGGGTGGATAGGCTAGAGGAGCGGGCCGCATGACCAAAGAATACACGCTCGAATCCATCGTCGCCGTGGATTGCGGGAGCGTCTGGACCAGAGCGTTGCTCATTGATGTCGTGGAGGGACGCTACCGGCTCATTGCGCGCGGGGAGGCGCTCAGCACCACACGCCAGCCCCACGCCAACGCCATGCTGGGCGTCGCGCGCGCCATCACGCAGATCGAAACCTACACCGGCCGGCAACTGCTGGACAACAAAGCGCAACTGATCACACCAGAGCGTCCCGACGGCAACGGCGTGGACGCGTTCGTGGCTACCGCCAGCGCGGCCGAACCGCTGCGCGCCTTCCTGGTGGGCTTGACGAACGACGTGAGTCTTTCCAGCGCCCGCCGCGCGCTGGCCGGCGCCAACGCCAGCATCGCCGGCATATTGTCCGTGGCAGACAAGCCGAACAGCCCGGCCGGCGTGGAGCGCACCCTGGAGCAGTTCCTCAACACGCCCGCCGACGTCGCTATCATTGTCGGCGGAACCGATGGCAGCAACAGCGATAGCCTGCTGGACCTCGCCAGTCTGCTGGCATTGGCATACGAAGTCGCCGAGCCATCGCGCCGGCCGCCGATCATCTTCGCCGGCAACAGTGCGGTGAGCAGCGCCATCGCGAGCGTATTCGGCTCCCTGGCAGAAGTCAAGATTGTCGCCAACGTCCGTCCCAGCATGGACGTCGAGAATCTTGGCCCATTGAGCGCAGAGCTGCTATCCCTCTACGCGGACGCCAGATTGCTGCAAGCGCCAGGCATGAGCGCAGTAGCCGGCTGGACGCGCCTGCCACTCATGCCCACCGCACGGGCACAAGACAACGTGCTGCGCTACTTGTCGGCGCACTATGACATGAACATCGTGAGCCTGGAATGGTCGGCCACGCGCGCGGCCGTATCATGGGCCATGCAGGGCAATACCGGCGCCATCACCGATCCCAGTGGCGTCTCGGCCGGCGTCTCCATCGCCGAACGCGTGGGACTGGACAACCTCATGCGTTGGCTGCCCACCGCATGCGAACCGACCACCGTATGGAATACGCTGCGAAACCTGAACCTGTATCCCGGCGTCGCGCCGGGCGCCGCCGAAGAGCTGGCGCTCCTGCAGGCGCTGGCGCATGAAGCGCTGACTCCCATCGTCGCGCGTGCGCGCGCAGACTGGCGCGTCGGCTCAACGGAAAATGACCCCACCTGGGACCTGATTATCCTGTCGGGCGCGACCCTGACTGGCATGCCCCAGCCCGGCCAGGCGGCGCTCCTCGCCCTGAATGCGCTGCAACCGGTCGGCGTCAGCGGCCTGGTATTGGATGCCACTCCCCTGTCGCCGGCGCTGGGCGCGGTGGCCGCGCTGGAGCCGGTGGCGGCGGCGCAAGTGCTGGATCAAGATGGCTTCGTCAGCCTGGGGACAGTCATCGCGCCGCATGGTCGGGGACGCCCCGGCGAGACGGCGATGAGCGTCAAGATCACCTATGCCGACGGGCGCACCCTGCAAATGGACGTGCCGGCCGGCGCACTGGAAGTAATTCCCCTGGAGCCTGGTCAGAAAGCGACGCTGCAACTGCGGCCGGGGCGCGGCTTCAACCTGGGGTGGTCATCCCGCCGGCGCAAGGCCACGGTCGAAGTGGATGGCGGCATGCTCGGCATCGTCGTAGATACCCGCGGCCGGCCCCTGCCCGCGCCAACTTCTGTCGCGGCGGCGCAGGAGCACATGCGCCAATGGCTCTGGGAGATCGGCGGCTGAATCGAGGGAAAGCATGTTCTACCCACTTGAGACAAGAGTGAACGCATCCACTGCCATACGTTGCCAACGGCTTCTGCCGATCCCCGGCGAGTTGCTCGTCAAGGTCGGCGATTCGGTGGCCGCCGAAGACGTCGTCGCCGGCGCCTACGGACAAGCGCGCTGGCGCTACATCCCCGTGGCCGCAACCTTGAAGACGACGCCGGCAGCTCTGGAGACCCACCTCACCAAGAAGATCGGCGATCCGATTGAGCAAGGCGAAGTCATCGCCCAGCGCAAGGCCGGCCTCTTCACGCGCAGTTGCAAGTCGCCAGTCGCCGGCGTCTTCGCCGCCCTACATCACGGGCATGTCCTCATCAAGATACCCGGCGACATCATCGAGGTGCGCGCCCTGGTGCGGGGTCGCATCGTCAACGTGATACAGGAGTTGGGAGCTATCGTCGAGGCCAGAGGCGCGCAGGTTCGCGCCGCATGGAGCGCCGGCCATTCCACCTGGGGCGTGATTCGCGTCTTGGGCGACTCGCCCAGCGCCCCGCTGCGAGCCGATCAGATAGACATCCGCTGTCACGGCGCTATCCTGGCCGCCGGCTGGTGCAACGATGTCGCCGCCCTGCACCAGGCCGATCAGATGCAAGCGCGCGGCGTGATCCTGGGCAGCATCAGCGCCGAGATGATCCCGGCTGTGCGGCAGTTCTCCATCCCGATCGTCGTGACGGAGGGATTTGGGGAAATCCCAATGAACAACGCGGCCTTTGGGATTATGAAAGCGCATGGCGGCAATGAAATCTCCGTACTTTGCCCCGAAGAAGAAGGAACTGCCACCGACATCATCTTGCCCATTGCCACAGAAAACGCGCCGGCCTTGCCAACGCCGCCGGCCCAATTGAAAATTGGTCAGACCGTGCGGATCATCGGCTACCCGCGCCTGGGCAGCATCGGGCGAATTGCCAGCGTCTCGGCCATCCCGCGCCGGCTCGATTCTGGGGCGCTCTACCAGGGCGTCGAAGTGGAGCTGAGCCAAGAAGTGACCGTCTTCGTCCCGTGGATGAACGTGGAACCCATCGCTTAAGCGAGGAGTGATCAGAAATGCAACAGAACCGCCTCTTCACGACAATCGCCATCGGACTGGTAGTGGCGCTGGGCCTGGGGCTGCTGGGCATCGGCGGCTGGGCGCTCATCATTCGGCCGCGCCAGCAAGCTGCGCTCGCCGAAATGACCGGCACACCCATCGCAGACGCCCTCACGCCAACTCCCACTTCGACGCCCACGCTGATACCGCCGGCCTCACCGACGGCCACACGTATCAGCACCAGCACGCCGGTCCTGGCCCAGGCGACGGCCACCCCGGTTGCGACCGCCGTCAAGCCAACTAACACCGCCGCGGCAGTCAGCGCCGTCACCGCAACTGTCACCATCGCAGTGCAAGCCACCAAAGCGCCGGCCACCGCCACGCCCGTTCCGCCAACAGCCGTCCCGCAGACCGGCTTCGGGCCGGGGGTGGGCGTATTGGCCGCGGCCGGTCTGGCAGCCTTGCTCTTCGGAGCGCGCCGGCTCCGCAAGAACTGAGAGGAGGCGCGTGACGACTCTCGAAATGGGGCGACAGCAAGATATCGCCTACCTGCTTGAGCGCATTCGCGCCGGGGAACACTGCTCCCTGGTTGCCTTGAGCAACATGGGCAAATCCACCGTTTTGCGCCTGGCCCAGGCGCAAAGCGCGTGCGAGGCGCCCGGCGCGCTCCTCATCTACGTTGACTGTAACCGCATGTTGAGTATGACCGATCAAGGTTTCTATGAATTGATCATGCGCTGCATGCGCGACGCGGCGCCCGGAGCGCAGGCCCTGACCGACCACTACCATCAGGTCGTCGCAAACAACAACGGCTTCCAGGTCGCCCTGGCCTTCAACGAAGCAATCACCCAATTCATCGAGACCGCCGGCCGGCCCATCGCTCTGCTGCTGGACGAATTTGACGAGCCATTACGCCGGCTGGATGGGCGCGTCCTGCTCAACCTGCGCGCCCTGAGCGACCGTTACCCCGACCGGCTCCTCTACGCCGTGGCGACCGACGTCCCGCTGCCCGATTTGCGCTGCGACCGTGACGTGGACGAATTTTGCGAGATGTTCGCCCGCCATCGGCGTTACCTGTCGCCCCTCTCGCTCGAAGAGATGCGCGCCTATGCTCTGCAACTGGCGCAACGCCATCACGTCACCTTCGACGACGACGACATGCAGTTCATCTATGCCAAGTCCGGCGGCCACCCGGCGCTCACCGAAGCCATCTGCGAGGTGCTGGGCGAGGTCACCGGCGCGCCGCAGCGCGATCCCGTGCAAGATCAGCTCATCCACCGCCAAGTGAGCGACCGGCTGAACGCCGACGCCGCCACGCAGGCCGAATGTCGCAAATTGTGGGCGGAACTTGCGGAAGAGGAACGCGAAGGATTGCTCACACTCGTCGCATCGCGCGAGCCGGCCGCGGAGACGCTGCGGCTCCTCACCGACAAACATTTGGCGAAACCTACGGGCGAGGGTATACGTATCTTCAGTGGCATCTTCGAAGATTACGTGCGCCGGCAGAGGATTGTGCGCCGCGGCGCCGGCCACGCCATTCGGGTTGACGCCGATTCGGGCGAAGTGTGGGTCGCCGGCCGGCAGGCCCCTACCCTCACCCAACTGGAGTACCGCCTGATCATGCTCCTCTACGGCCACCTGGGAAAGATCTGCGACAAGTACGCGGTGGTCGAAGCGGTGTGGGGCCAGGATTACATGGATGAAGTGGACGACGCCCGCATTGAGAAGCTCATCAGCCGGCTGCGCCAGAAACTGGAGCCAGACCCCGTCAATCCGCAATACCTCATCACCGTGCGCGGCCGCGGCTACAAACTGATGGACGAATGAGCCGGCCGCATCCAGCAGTAGCAGATAGTGGCAGAATGTCAGATAGAGGTCGGCTGCCTGTCCGCAATCCCGGCGCCAATCTGCTATACTGAACACAAGCTCGAACATTACTTGAGAAGCACACCAAGAACCTGAATTGGGAGGAATCTGAACCATGGCATCTCTTCTCGAACGAGTCGGCACCCTGATCTCGGCGAACCTGAACTGGATGGTAACCCAGGCGCTCAAGGCGAACAGCATGGCCGTCCTGGACGAATACATCCGCAAAGTCGAAGATAACCTGGAGGCCCTGGAAGACGCCGCGGCTACCGTCGGCGGCGAAGCCAAGACGCTGCGGCGCAAGTTCATCGAATTTGACGCCAAGGCCAAAGAGCTGGACAGCAACATTGACCTCTTCCTGCGCGAAGGCAAGGAATCCCTGGCCCTGGCCGCCCAAAGCCGCTTCAACACCATGCGCCGGCTGGCCGATACCTACAAGGATCAAGCCGACGCCCAAGACGTTGAGTTCCAGAAGCTCCTGGACGCCAAGCTCAAGTTGGAAGCCAAGCTGACCGAAGTCAAGCAGGAGCGCGTCGAGTTGGAAGCCATGCTGGAGCTGGCGAAGTCCAAGGAACTGACCCACAGGGTCGTGACCGGCGTCGCCGGCGTGACCTCCGCCGAATCCGGCGTGGGCGACATCCGCGATGCCATCCAGAAGCGGCTGGACAAGGCGTCGGCCCAGAGCCAGATGGACGCCAATCGCCTCGACACCCAGATGTCGGAAGTGTTGGAAGAGGACTTGTTGAGCCGGCAACTGGCCGAGCGGAAGAAGAACCTGGGCATCTAGCCTGGTCTGAGCCTCATTCGGCGCGAGGGCGTTTGCGCCGACAAGCGGGGGAATGAGCTTGAGGCTCATTCCCCCGCTGACTTATGAGCGACATGCAGAGAAGAATTGCGAAGGTGATAATGCCATGAGACGAACCCGTATCGTCTTCTTCGTCATCCTGGGCGTCGTCGTCCTGATCGTCGCCGGCTCGCTGATCTGGCGCAACTGGGGTAAAGAGGCAGTCATCCAGACGACCGAGGGCAACATTGAAGTCCGCATCGTCTGTGCGCTGCCGGTGGAACCCTGGGTACAGGAAGCCGCCGCCGCATTCAACGCTGAAAACCACAAGCTGGAGGGCCGGCGCATCCACGTCAGCGTCACCCCCATGGACGGCCTCACCGCCATGGGCCGCTACGAGCGTGACCAGATGGATCCGCTGCCCACCGCCTGGATTCCCGACAGCCGTTACCTGGTTGAGCTGGTCAACGCAACCTACAAAGAGAAACTGGGTCGCGACGTCTTCCTGACCGACGGCGAATATCGCGCCCGCCCCATCGTCATCTCCCTCTTCGCCTGGGGCATCTACGACAGCCGCGCCCAGGTCCTGGAAAAGAAGTACAAGGAAGTGGACTGGAAGGCGATCCACGACGCCGCAGCCGCCAAGGGCGGTTGGCCGGAACTGGGCGGCAGCGCCGACTGGGGCTACTTCAAGCTCATCGTGCCCAATCCGCGCAAGAACGTGGGCGGCCTGGCAGCCATGGTCGCCGCCGCCGGCGAATATTATCAGAAGACCGACATCACGGTCAACGACGTTACGGATCCCAAGTTCCAGGCGTGGCTGAAGGAACTCATGGGCGCAGTGACCGACTTCTCCAGCCTCGGCTCGTATTCGGTAGAGAACCTGGCCCTCTTCGGCTACTCCATGGGCGATGGCGGGCAACTGCTGGAAAGCGACCTGCTGACCAATATGGCCGGCATCCAAACACGCTGGGCCGACCCCCTGGTCATCCGCTACCCGCGCTACGTCACCTGGTTCGACTTCCCCTTCACCGTGTGGATGGGCCAGGAGACGAGCGCCATAGAGAAGAACGCCGCCCTGGAGTTCGAGAAGTACCTCCTCACCCCGGCCGTGCAGGAGACCGCCGTGACGCGCGGCCTGCGGCCGGCCAACTCTGAAGTCGCGGTAACCGGCAAGGACTCTCTCTTTGTGCGCTGGGAATCGCAAGGCGCCATGTCCGTCGTGCCGCGCACGACGCGCATGCGCTCCCCCGACCGCGAGGTGCTGATGGCGCTATTGCGCTGGTTCGACCTCAACGTCGCCGGCAAGTAGAGGAGAAACGGCGATGCGGAGGCAACAGAATTTTTGGCAACAAAACCGGGCCGCCGTCATCATTGCCATCGTCATGGCCGTGGTGCTCTGCCTGGGCTGCATGATCCTGTTCGTCACATCCCTGCCACAGATCCAGCAGGCGACCGGCGGGTCAGCGAAGACCCCTACCGTCGCGCCCAACGGGGTGCTGCAACTGGCCTACTCGCCCGAAAAGGCGACCTTGATCAAGCCACTGGTAGACGAATTCAACGCCGGCCGCTACAAAACATCCGCCGGCATCCGCATGACCATTGCGGCGGAAGCCCTGGCTCCCGACGCGATGGTCAGCGCCGCCCTGGAAGGGCGCTTCCAGGCCGTGACGCCCGACTCCTCGATCTGGCTGGATCAGATGGATCGGGGCTGGGCGACCAGCCATCCCGACGCCGGCGCGCTGGTCGGCCAATCGTTCCGCTATGCGGTCAGCCCGGTGGTTGTCGCCATGTGGGAAGATACCGCCCGCGCCCTGGGCTACCCCAATCGCGCCATCGGTTGGCAAGACATCCTGAATCGCGCCAAGTCCGACGCCAACTTCCGCTGGAGCCATCCATCCACCAACTCCGCGTCGGGCCTGCTGACCACGTTGGCGGTGTTCTACGCCGGCGCCGGCAAGACGCGCGGCCTCAGCGAAGCCGACGCCAAAGCGCAGACGACGCTGGACTACGTGAGCGCCGTGGAAAAGACCGTGCGCTACTATGGGGAAGGCGAAACCGCCGTCATCGAGCGCGCCATCCAAGAGGGGCGCAACTACCTGGACGCCTTTGTCGTCCAGGAGCAGATGGTCATCTACTTCAACGGCAAGAACAAGGGCCGGCTGATCGCCGTCTATCCGCAAGAGGGAACGCTCTGGGAAGACCACCCGATGGCCCTGTTGGAAGGGCCGGGCCTCACCTCCGATCAGCGCCAGACCTTCGCGCGTTGGCAGCAATTCTTACTATCGTCGGAAACGCAAAAGAAGATCCTGAGCCTGGGCTACCGGCCGGCCGACCTGACCATCCCACTGGATGGCGCCGGCTCACCCTTCACGGCGGCCAACGGCGTGGACCCACGCCAGCCCAAGACGACCTTACAGATGCCGGCAACCGGAGTGGTGGATGTGGTGCGGAACGTCTGGTGGTACACCAAGCGCCACACCAACGTCTATCTGGTCGCCGACCGCTCTGGCAGCATGCGCGGCAAGAAGCTGGAAGCAGCCCAGCAAGCCTTCCAGACCTTCCTACAACAGATCGCCGGCGATCAAGAATCCATCGGCCTGATTCAGTTCTCTTCGGACGTCAATGAGAGCGTACCGCTGGCCCCGCTGTCCAAGAATCGCGCCGCCCTGCAACAGGGCATCGGCAATCTGACCGCCAACGGCGAGACGGCGCTCCTGGACGCCATTGATCTGGCCTATGCGCGCCTGCAGAAGCTCAACGACCGCGAGCGCATCAACGCCATCGTCGTCATGACCGATGGCCTGGAAAACCATTCGCAAGTGAAGCTGGCGACGCTGGAGCGCCGGCTGCGCGATGGGAATGCCGCCGGCGCGCCGGTAATCATCTTCTGCATCGCCTACGGCTCCGACGCCGACTACAGCACGCTGCAACGCATCGCTGCCGCCTCGGGCGGACAGGTGCGCGAAGGCAATCAAGAGACCATCCAGGAGCTATACAAGCTCCTCTCAAGCTACTTCTAG
>CAIQJD010000059.1 GCA_903872005.1 uncultured bacterium
CCGGCTTCACCGCCCCCAACGTCTTCGACAGCGTTTGATAGCCGCCCCGACTCCGATAGACGTCCAGGGTATGCGAGTCCGGCGTCCCCACGTTTCGCAGCAAAATCTTCTCTGCCATTCCGTCGTCCTTGTGTATCTCTAGACTTCGGAGGTCTGAAAGACTTCCGAAGTCTGGCCGGGTCGCTCAGTCTCGCGACAGTTCGGCCAAGATCTCTTCGACGCGCTCGACCGTCAGATTTTCGTAGTACGTGTCGTCTACCTGCATCATCGGCGCCGTGCCGCACGAGCCGAGGCATTCGACCGTCATCAGGGTGAAGCGGCCGTCGGGGGTCGTTTCGCCGGCGCGGATGCCCAGCTTTTCGCTCAGGAGGCGCACGATATGGTCGGCGCCCAGCAGCGAGCAGGAGATGTTCGTGCAGACCTGGATGAGATGCTTGCCCACCGGCTGGCGGTTGAACATCGTGTAGAAGCTGGCGAAAGAGGCGGCCTCGACGGCCGGCGCGCCCACCAGGCCGGCCACTTCGCGCATGGCCTGCGGCGACAGGTAGCCCAGCTCGCGTTGCGCCAGATCCAGCGCCGGCCCCAGCGCCGAACGCGCCGACGGGTATTTCGCCTTGAGCGACTCGATTTTCGCCTTCGTCTCTGCCGAAATCACAGGGTCACCTCCGCGCGGGCCTCAGCGATCTACCTCGCCCAGCGTAATGTCCACCGAGCCGATGATGGCGACCATATCGGCAATGCCGGAGCCGACCGCCATGACGGGGGCCGCCGAGATGTTGGAGAAGGATGGTCCGCGGATCTTCATGCGATAGGGTTTGGGGCCGCCGGCCGAGACCAGATAGTAACCCAGTTCACCCTTGGGCGCTTCGACGGCGGCGTAGACTTCGCCGGCCGGCACATGGAATCCCTCGGTCGCCAGCTTGAACTGGTGGATGATCGCTTCCATGTTGGCGTCCAGCTCTTCGCGCGGCGGCAGGACGATCTTGCGGTCGGCGGTTTTGACCGGGCCGGGCTTCAGCTTCTCCAACCCCTGGCGGATGATGCGGACGCTCTGCTTCATCTCTTCCATGCGTACCAGGTAACGGGCATAGCAATCGCCGGCGGTCTGGGTCGGGATGTCGAACTGGTATTCTTCGTAGCCCGTATAGGGCGCGTACTTCCGCAGGTCAAAGTCCAGGCCGGAGCCGCGCAGGCACGGGCCGGTGACGCCCAGGGAGATGGCGTCTTGCAGCGATATGTAGCCGATGTCCTTCGTGCGGGAGAGCCAGATCGGGTTTTCGGTCAGCATGACCTCCCATTCATGGAAGGCTTTCAGGAACTCGCCGCAGAAGTCGCGCACGCGCGGGACGAAGCCGGCCGGCACATCCTGGCGCAAGCCGCCGGGGCAGAAGTAGGTCGGCGTCATGCGCGCCCCGCTGACCATCTCGAAGATGTCGAGGATCTGTTCGCGTTGCCAGAACGCGTAGAGGAGCAGGGAGTTGATGGTGCCGGCCAAGTCGAGACAATGGGATCCGATCCAGAGACAATGGGCCGCCAGGCGCTGCAGCTCGC
>CAIQJD010000060.1 GCA_903872005.1 uncultured bacterium
GCGTATCGAGCACTTCCGCCTCACAGGAGCAGAGGTCGAGCCGCACGGAGTCGAAGGCTTCATCCCAAGTGCCGGTCTGGCGCGCCGGCTGCACGCCCAGGCTCGGCGGATAGAGCATCACTCGCCGCTCGACGTGATCCCAGGTCTTGATATTAAGATACTGGCCGGCCGTATGGACGGGGATGAAATCGGCGTTCGGCTCGGTCCAAATGCCGCTCTCCACCCCCACGCGCTCGGTCTTGCAGCTCACGCCGAGGAGGTATTCACGCGCGGCGCCGGTCTGCCGGTCGGTAATCTCGCAACGACAATCCAACAACACGCGGGCATTGTTCACCGTGAACGGCGGCTTGTGACTCACCGTCACCGGCGGCTTCTTGAGGATGTCAATGCGGAAGGTCAGGAACGAACGCGAGAAATCGTAGGCTTTCATGAAACGGTTTCCTCCTGTAACTTGGGCTGTGATGGATACGCGGGTTGGGTCGGCCATACAGAGCCATCTTCTTTGTGATGTAAGAGAGCCAGGCGCGCGCCGGCCAAATCGCCGGCGCGGATCGCCTCTAAGAGCGCGCGATGCTGGCGCGCCGCCAGGCGATGCGCTTCCGTCCCCACCGGCTCCAGTTGCGTCACAATCTCGCCGCACAAGGCCCAGAAGAGGTCGAGGACGCGCGCCAGGAGTTGATTGGGGACTCTAGCGAAGAGGCGCTCGTGGAAATCGCGATCCTGCGTGAAGTAGCTGCGGCCGGCGAGCGCTGCGGCTTCCATCTCGTCCACCGCGCGCCCCAGCGCGGCCAGATCCTCCGCGTCGAGCATCTGCATGGCCGGCTCCAGGTAAAGCCATTCCAGGCCCGTGCGAATCTCGTTCAGCTCGCCAAAGGTGCGCGCATCCGGCTCCAGGGTCAGGCTCAGCCCTTTGGCAAAGGGGGTCAGGGTGAAAGTGCTGACATACCAGCCGGAACCGACGCGTGCTTCCAGAACGCCCACGCCCTGCAAGCCGCGCATGGCCTCGCGCAACGCGCCGCGGCTGACGCCCAGCGTTTGCGCCAGCGCGCTCTCCGAAGGGAGCCGGTCGCCGGCCGACAACTGGCGCTCACGGATATAGCGCGCCAGGCGCTCCTGGATCATGTCATTGACATTGACGCTGCGGAGCGGCTCCAGCCCTTCGACGGTCTTGTCCACGCCCACCTCGCCGGCCATCTACGCGCGAAAAGCTGTTAGATGTCTAACAGCTTCATGATACCACGCGAGTCTTGATTTGTCAAGCATTTGCTACTTATGCCTGATACACGATCTTGCCGCCGACCATCGTCAGCGCCATGGTAGCTTGCGCCAGACGCTCCGGCTTCATCGTATACGGGTCCTCGTTCCACACAGCCAGGTCGGCCAGCTTGCCCGGCTCCAACGACCCCTTGATCTTCTCCTCGTGGCCGGCATAGGCCGAACCCATCGTATGCGCCCGCAACGCTTCTTGCGCCGTCAGGCGCTGGGCCGGCTCATGCACCTGGTTGGACATGGTCAGGCGCAGGACCGCGCCGGCCAGCGTCATCTGGGGCGCGTACCAGGGCGTTGTCGGCGCATCGGAGCCGAGGGCCAGCGCCACGCCGGCGTCGAGCCACTCACGCGTCACGATGGCCCGGCGCATCCGCTCCGCGCCAAAGATGGACTCCCAGTAATCCGCGCCGACGCGCAGAAACTGCGGCTGCGTGCTGACCACGACGCCCAGCGCCTTCATGCGCGGCGTGGCCGCCGCCGTCGTGATGGCGGCGTGTTCGATCCGATGGCGCGAGTCGGGGCGTGCGTTCGCTTTCATCGCCCCATCGAAAGCATCCAACGCCAGATCGGCCGCCGCATCGCCGGCGCAGTGGACGCAGATTTGCAGCCCGCTATCGTGCAGCGCACGGACGGTCTGCTTGAAGCTCTCCGCCTCCCAGGTCGGCATATTCCAACGCACCCCGTTGTGCGCCGCATGGCAATAGGCCGTCGGCGCCTGACCATCAATAAGGAACTTGAAGCCGGCCATCCGCAGATAGGGGTCTGCGTAGCGCTCAATCTCATGCAGCGCCCGGCTCAAATCTTCCGGCCATTCCAGCGTGTAGTAGATCAGGTTCCGCAGGTAGAGCTTGCCCTGCCGGCCCAGCTCCGTGTACATCCGCATCGTCTCCACGCCGCGGATATTGTTATCGTGCAGCGTGGTGATGCCGCAGGCGGCAAACTTGGCCTGCAACGCGACGATGTTGGCCCCCACAGCATCCGCCGGCGGAACCGGGATCACGCGCCGCAGCAGGTCCATGGCCCGGTGATTGTAGAAGACGCCGGTCGGCTCGCCGCGCCCATCACGTTCAATGATGCCGCCCACCGGGTCTTTGACGGAAGCCGTGATATTCGCCAGCTTGAGCGCGACCGTATTGGCCGTGCCGTAGTGGCCGCCCTGCTGAATGATCCAGACCGGGTGATTGGGAGAGACCGGATCCAGGTCTTGCCGGCGCGGGACTTTGCCATCCCCGCCCACCGTGAGGAAGTAGCCGCGGATCCATTCGCCGGCCCTGGTCTTCGCGATGACCTCCGCCAGCTTCTCCTGCAATTCCTGGATGCTTTTCACATCCGGCGGGAGAAATGCCTCATAGAAGCCTTCCGTCTGCCCCATATATTGCAGGTGACAGTGGGCGTCAATCAGCCCCGGCGTAACTGCCTTGCCACGCAGGTCCATCGCCTGCGTCGCCGGCCCGGCCAACGCCTTGATCTGCGCGTCGGAGCCGACCGCCAGGATGCGCCCATCTTTGATCGCCAACGCCTGCGCGACGCGATCCGCAGCGTCTACAGTGATGATCTTGCCATTGAAGAGGAGTGTGTCCGGCGCTGCCCCCGGGGCAAATGTGGCCGGCGCGGTTGCAGAAACGATCGGGCGCGGGGTGGAGCCAGGAGAAGAGGTCGCGGGGGGCGGCGTTGCAGCCGGCGTGGCCGGCAACGTCTCGCGTCGACGCCGGCCGCAGCCCGCTGCGGTCAGCGCCACACTGCCGGCGGCCAGACCTACCGCCCGAAAGAACGCCCGCCGACTCCAGGATTGCCTCTGCCTCGCCTTGCCTGCCATAGTCGCCTCCTTACCACCGGCTCAACATCGCAGCGACGAAGCGAAGATGTTTCTCGGATGTTACGTCGTGGGAGCGCCCGCGTCCAGCACCTCGCGCACTTTCTGTCCCAACATCAGAGAGGTAAAGGGTTTCTGCAAGAACGGATTGAGCGTCGCTTTGTCGCTGCGTATCCACTGCTGTTCGCTGTAGCCGGACATATAGAGTACCCTGGTAGCCGGCCGCGCCGCCCGCAATCGTTCGACGAGCTCGACGCCTCCCATGACCGGCATCACCACATCGGTGACGAGCAGATGAATGATTCCCGGGTGCTCCTCAGCAATCTGCAAGCCCTGCGCGCCATCGGACGC
>CAIQJD010000061.1 GCA_903872005.1 uncultured bacterium
CGCGCTGTTGCTGGCCGCCGCTCAATTCGTTCGGCCGGTGGTGCATGCGGTCCGTCAATCCGACCGCCTGCAACGCCTGGATCGCGCTCTCGCGACGCGCCTTGCCGCTGGTCGCGTACATCATCGGCAACTCAACATTTTGCAGCGCCGAGGTGCGCGCCAGCAAGTTGAAGTGCTGAAAGACAAAGCCGATCCGCTGGCTGCGGATGTCAGCCAATTGATTGTCATTCAGCGTGCCGACGTCCGTGTTTGCCAGCCAGTAGTTGCCGGCCGATGGCTTGTCCAGGCAGCCCAGAATGTTCATCAATGTGCTTTTGCCGGAGCCGCTGGGGCCCATGATCGCAACCCACTCGCCCTTGTTGATCTGGAAATCCACGCCGCGCAAGGCCTGTACTTCCACTTCGCCCATCTGGTAGACGCGCGTCACGCCTTCCAGGCGGATGATCTGGTCGTCTTGCGCCGCCATGTCTTTCCCCTGCGCTCTATCATCCATCCGATTCTCTCCCTCGCTCGTATGCGCTCTGCATGCCCGGCCGGATGCCGGATTGCTCCTGCTACGCCTTGATTGTAATTATGGTAAATGAGAGAAAGCTGAACATTTCCTGAGAGAAAGCTGAGAAGAATGGGCGCGCCGGCCGCCCATTTCTCAGGATACTCTCAGGCTACGCACAGAAAATGTTAAGATGGCGCGCCGATAATGGGGGGAGTGGCAGAGCTGCCGGTTGATGCCTTGGCCAGGCCGGCGTATAATGGGGCGAACGTATCATGGAGGCGACGTGGCGACTGTATTGATTGTTGACGATGACGAGAAACTCTTGAATATGCTGCGCCGCACCTTCATCTACGAGGGGTTCGACGTCTACACGGCGACAAACGGGGCGCAAGCCCTGATGCAGGCGCAGACGCACCAGCCGGCCATCATCATCCTCGACTGGTTGATGCCAGAGATGGATGGGATCGAGGTGGTGCGCCGGCTGCGCGCGGCCGATAGTAAGGTGATGGTGCTGATGCTCACGGCGCGCGACGCGATTGAGGATCGCGTGCAGGGCCTGGAGAGCGGCGCAGACGACTATCTGGTCAAACCCTTCGCGCCGGATGAGCTGCTGGCGCGCGTGCATGCGCTGTCGCGTCGCGCCGAACATGCCGACCAGGGCGAATCCCTGACCTACGCCGACGTGCGCCTGAATCCCCACACGCGCGAAGCCTGGCGCGCCGGCCGGCTCCTGGAACTGACGGCCACGGAGTATGATCTGCTGCGCTTCTTCCTGGATCACCCGCGCCAGGTCTTGCGGCGCGAGCAGCTCTTGCAGGAAGTGTGGGGCTACGATTTTCAGGGCGCGGATAACGTGCTGGAAGTCTATGTGAGCTATCTGCGGAAGAAGACCGAGGCGGCCGGCGAGCCGCGCTTGATTCAGACGGTGCGCGGCATCGGTTACAGCCTGCGCGAGGAATGACATGTCTATCCGCTTGCGTTTCACGTTGCTCTATACCGGCATCCTGGCGCTGACGCTCTTCTTCTTCGGCGCGACCGTCTATATGGTCCAGGCGCAGGCCAATCTCAGCCGCAGCAAGGAGCTACTCGTCGCGTCGGCGCGGCGCGTGGCAGCCATGCGCTCCTTCGACGCCAATGCGCCGCGCCGGCAACCGCGTCCGCCGGCGGACCTCAGCCAGACTAACCCCAACCAGCTCAATGTCACGGCGCCGCCTTCGGACGCCCAGCGCCCGGATATTTCGCGAGAGCCGTTCCGCGAGCAGGAAGTGTACATGCAGGTGCGCGGCGCAGACGATGCCATCCTGTTTCGCTCCGCCAACCTGAACGATGAGGCGCTGCCGCTCAGCGACGCCGGCCGGCGCGCCATAGAAGCCGGCCAGACCTGGATGGAAACGGTGCGTATCCTGGGCGGACGGGTGTTGGTCTACAGCGAGCCGCTGACCG
>CAIQJD010000062.1 GCA_903872005.1 uncultured bacterium
CTCGCCCTATTCCGTTATCGGGGTTGGAACAACATCGCTGATGCAATCCGTTACTATAGCGTCTCCGTCAGACGCTCCCTTCAACTCATCGGAGCTCTCTCTACCTGACTTTGAAATGACCCTGGCCCCGCGGGTGTGTTTCAGTTTTTGGGCGCGTGTGTAGCCTGGCGCCTTGTGCGCGTCTGACCCAGGCCAAAACGCCCACAAGGGGCCAGGCTACGACAGCCCCGATGCCCGCCCCCCAAAATGTGCAACACACCCGCGCCCCTTGTCGTTTCTGGCGCGCGCGGCTATACTCGCCGCAGCAAGTACCCGCGGAGGCTCCACCATGCGCGAGGCAGCGCGCCCGCGCCGGCTGCTCCTCATCGGCGCTGACGGCGCAGATCCAGACATCCTGCAACGCCTGCTAGCGGCCGGCGATCTGCCCCATCTGGCCGGCCTGCAGGCTGCCGGAACCTGGGGCCGGCTCAGCACTACCCTGCCGGCTGTCTCGCCGGTCGCCTGGACATCGCTGCTGACCGGCTGTTGGCCGGCGGCCCACGGCATCCTCGATTTCGTCATCAAGGCCCCCGGCGGCTATCATCCCACCCTGGGCCTCTATCGTACCGAGGCCGGCCCGGCCGGCGCGACGGTCTATCGCAGCCGGCGCACCGCCCCCACCCTCGCCGAGCAACTGACGGCGCGCGGCCTGACCAGCTATCTGCTGCACATCCCTGGGACTTTCCCGGCCACCGAGCTGCGCGGCGGGATGCTGACCGGCCTGGGAACCCCCGACCTGTTAGGGACATTCGGCGCGCCGGCGCTCACCGTCACCGACCCGGCGCGCCTGCCGGCCGAAATACGCCGCCGGACGGACGTGACGGCCCTGACCGAAGAGGCTGCTGGGAGCTGGCTGGGGAGCATCGCGGGGCCGGCCGGCGCGCGGCTGACCTTGCGCCTGACCAGAGAGGAAACCGGCTATACGCTCGGCTGGGAGCCGGCCGGCCAACTCCATCTGGAGCCTGACGCATGGAGCGCCTGGCAAACGCTGCGCTTCGGGCCGGTCGCCGGCATCTGCCGCTTCTACCTCTGGCGCGAAGGCGAGGCGCTCTTCCTTTACCGCACGCCGCTGCACCCCGACCCGGCCGCGCCGGCCGTGCCGCTCTGCTGGCCGGCCGATTTCGCGCCGCGCCTGGCGCGCCGGCTGGGGCCATTCCCCACCGCCAGCTTCCCCATGGAACAGGCCGGCTATCAAGATGGGCTGCTGCCGGCGGCCGCCTTCCTGGCCGGCGCGTATCAGGTCTGGGAAGAGCAGGCGCGTCTGGCGGAGACGTTGGCGGCGCAGGATGATTGGAGCTTTCTGGCCGCGCACTTCTTCACCGCCGACAGCTTGCAACACCTCTTCTGGCCGGATGTGGAGGGCGTCATCGCCGCCGGCTACCGCTGGCTCGATGCGGTCGTCGGCCGGCTGCGCCGCGCCGCCGGCCCGGCCACCGCAGTCATCGTCGCCAGCGACCACGGCGTCGCGCCGGCCGACCAATGGTTTCACCTGAATGCCTGGCTGCGGCAGGCCGGCTACCTGGACGCCGACGCCGCAGGGCGCATCCGTTGGGAATCCACGCGCGCCTTCGGCCTGGGCTATGCCGGCGTGCATCTGAACGTGCGGGGGCGCGAGCCGCGCGGCAGCGTGGAACAGGGGCGACCCTACACCCAATTGCGCGAAGAGATCGCCGGCCGGCTGCTGGCGCTGCGCGATCCGGCCGACGGCGCGCCCATCGTGCAGAGCGCCGTCCCGCGCGAGCGTCTGTTCAGCGGCCAGTATATGAACGCCCTGCCCGACCTGATCGTGACCCTGCGACGCGGCGTCGCCCTGGGGCGCGCCGATGCGCGCGGCCAGGCGCCGGCCGACGCGGCGCTCCTGGAGCCGAATCGCAGCCGCTGGCGCGCCGGCCACGAAGGGCCGCATGACCCGGCGGAGGTCGCCGGCGTCTGGCTGGCCGCCGGCCCCGACATCGCCGGCCCGCGCCGCGCCGACGCGCAGATCATTGACGTCGCGCCGCTGATTTTGAGCTTGCTCGGTCCAGAAAATTGAGGGTTATGGCAAGCCGCGCATGAAGACTTGGCCCAGCGCGATGGTGTCGCCGCCGCCGGCGATGGGCAGGCGCTCTCCGCTTGCCCGATCCAGCACGGCCAGCGTCGCCTCGTAGATGGCGCGCGGCACGTCGGTCTTGTGCTCCAGACGGAAACGGTCGCGCACGACCTGGCC
>CAIQJD010000063.1 GCA_903872005.1 uncultured bacterium
AGGGACGCGTGATAGTATTGTTTGTTCGGGGGTCAACTCCCTGCACATCAGGGACATCAAGTGGAGAGGGCAAATACTGCACAATGGCGTTCAGAAGAGGCTGAACACCTTTGTGGCGCAAGGCCGCGCCGCACAAAACCGGCACACAGCGGTATGCCAGCGTCGCCTTACGCAAAGCTCGGCGGATTTCTTCCGGGGCAATCTCCTGACCCTCGACGTATTTTTCCATCAGGTCATCATCGAAATCGGCCACTGCCTCCAGGAGCTGTTCGCGCGCCAAGGCGACATCGCCTGCCATGTGCGCCGGCACAGCCTGTACCTGATAGGCGTAATCCGGATCCGCGTTGGGCGGATAGATCAGGGCCTTGTTCTCGATGAGATCTACCATCCCCGAGAAGTTGTCCTCTACACCGATGGGAACCTGCAGCACCACTGGTTGTGCGCCGAGCCGATTCGCGATCATATCAACCGTGCGCTGAAAGTTGGCCCCCAAGCGGTCCATTTTGTTAATGAAGCAGATACGCGGCACTGCGTAGCGATCTGCCTGACGCCACACCGTTTCCGATTGTGGCTCGACGCCGGCTACGGCGTCAAAGACGACGACTCCGCCGTCCAGTACCCGCAGGCATCGCTGCACCTCTGCGGTGAAGTCAATATGCCCCGGTGTGTCAATGATGTTAATCTGGTAATCTTGCCAGAAGCAGGTGATGGCTGCTGCGGTAATGGTGATGCCGCGCTCCCGTTCCTGCTCCATCCAATCCGTGACGGTGGTGCCATCATCCACGTGCCCGATACGATGGGTCCGTCCGGTGTAGAAGAGAACCAACTCGGTGGTCGTCGTCTTGCCCGCATCAATGTGAGCGATGATCCCGATGTTGCGAATGTGATCAGGCGCAAT
Source organism: uncultured bacterium (assembly GCA_903872005.1). Next base: position 899 of record CAIQJD010000063.1, read on the forward strand.
GTCTCTCGGCATCCGTAAGCTCCCTTATTCTCGCAGCCGAGACGACGACCCGCTACGTCCTGCCCGCCGGCTTACCAGCGATAGTGCGCGAAGGCCCTGTTCGCTTCGGCCATCTTGTGGGTATCTTCTTTCTTCTTGATCGTTGAGCCTTGGCCGTGCGATGCATCCAGAAGCTCGCCGGCCAACCTCTCGGCCATGGTCTTGCCCGGCCGCTTGGCGGAGGCTTCAATCAGCCAACGCATCGCCAATGCCTGGCGCCGGCCGGCGGCAACTTCCACCGGCACCTGGTACGTGGCGCCGCCCACGCGACGCGGCTTCACTTCGATGACCGGGCTGGCTTCGCGGATAGCAGCTTCGAACAGCTCCAGGCCGCCCTTCTTGGTCTTCTCTTCCATGATGGACATAGCGCCATAGACAATCCGCTCGGCCGTACTCTTCTTGCCGCGCTGCATCATGTTATTGATGAACTTCGCGACGAGAGCGCTATTGTAGCGGCTGTCCGGCACGATCTCCCGCGGCTCAGGGCGATTTCTCCTCGACATACCTCTCTCCTGCAATCCTGGAAAAGCGGCCGGCATGCGCCGGCGCTGAATGGACGTTACTTCGGTCGCTTGGCCCCGTACTTGGAGCGGCCGCGCTTGCGGTTTTCGACGCCGCCGGAATCCAGGGCGCCGCGCACGATGTGATAGCGCACGCCGGGCAAGTCCTTCACGCGCCCACCGCGCACCAACACCGCCGAGTGCTCCTGCAACCGATGCCCAATGCCCGGAATGTACGCCGTGACTTCAATGCCATTGCTCAGGCGCACGCGGGCAATCTTCCGCAAGGCCGAGTTCGGCTTCTTGGGCGTCATGGTGCGTACCTGCACGCAAATACCGCGCTTCTGCGGGTTGCCCTTCACGCGTCGGGCCGCCTTGCCAGAAAGAGCGTTATAGGTGAATCGCAGCGCCGGCGCTTTCTCTTTCTTGAGATTGGGCCGCCGCCCTTTCCGTATGAGCTGGTTAATGGTCGGCAAGATTCATTCCCCTTCCACACCGTGCATTTACCATGCGTGAGGCCCTCCGTTACGGCTTGAGGGCCTCACCATTCGCTTCAGTGCCTCAACGTTGTCCCGGAACCCAGGGTCAACGGACGGTCATTATAGCATAGAGCCTGGGGAGCGTCAAATTACCGCTCGTCGTCCGTCAGGTCTTCCAGCGTGTCATCCCGATAGTCGAAATCGTCGTCGCCCTCTTCTTCGTCCTGCTCATCGTCGCCCATGCTGATTTCGGCATCGAAGTCGCCGCCGGTATCCAGCGCCGCCGTGCCCCAGAAGCGGGTGCGCCGCTTGGCCCGCTCCGGCTTGAAACCCGTGCCTACCGGGATGAGCTTGCCGATGATGACGTTCTCTTTGAGGCCGCGCAGCTCGTCGTAGCTGCCGCGCACGGCCGCTTCTGTCAGCACACGCGTCGTCTCCTGGAACGAAGCCGCCGCCAGGAAGCTCTCGGTGTTCAGCGCGGCTTTGGTGATGCCCAACAGCACCGGCTGGCCCTGCGCCGGCCGCTTGCGGTCATCCATCGCCGTCTGATTCAGCGACTCGAAAGCGAAGCGGTCAATCAGCTCACCAGGCAGAAAGTCGGTTTGACCCGGCTCGCGCACGCGCACCTTACGCACCATCTGGCGGATGATGATTTCGATGTGCTTGTCGTTGATATTCACGCCTTGCGACCGGTATACCCGCTGCACTTCCTCCAACAGGTAGAGCTGTACAGCGTCGCGCCCCAGAATACGCAAGATTTCCTTCGGATTCTTGGAGCCTTCAGTCAACTGCTCGCCGCTGGTCACCATCTGGCCGCGCTCCACGCGCAGGCGCGCCGACGGCGAGATGTCGTATTCCACGACTTCGGTCTCTTCGTGCCGCACGGTGGCGAGCTTGCGTCCCTTTGGCCCTTCTTCCCAGTACAACACGCCATCCAGACCGGCGAAGATCTTGTCTTCTTCCCCGTCGCGGGCGATCAGGGTATTGTCCTGCACGCGGTCGCCGTCGTTGACCACGATCTCGTAGCCCTTGGGAATCAGGTGCTCGCGCGTCTTCAAGTGCGAATTGGTGATCTTGAGCTTGCGCTGGTCGCCGTCCCAGTAGACGTCCACCTTGCCATCAATCTCTGCGATCACGGCCTCGCCTTTGGGATTGCGCGACTCGAACAACTCTTCCACGCGCGGCAGACCTTGCGTGATGTCTTCGGCGCCGGCGACGCCGCCGGTGTGGAAGGTGCGCAGGGTCAACTGCGTGCCCGGTTCGCCAATGCTCTGAGCGGCGATGATGCCCACCGCCTCGCCGACTTTGACCTTGCCGCCACGCGCCAGGTCACGACCGTAGCAATTGGCGCACAGGCCAAATTGCGCCTCGCAATTCAATGGCGAGCGCACCATGACCCGATCCACGCCGGCCGCCTTGATCTCTGCGCCGTCCACATCCTCGATGATATTGCCGGCCTGCACCAACAGCGTCCCATCGCGAGGATCCACGACGTCCGCGCAGGCCACACGCCCGACAATGCGCTCGATGAAAGCCTCGCCCAACTTCTGCGAGCTATCTTTGTCAATCCAGACGCCCGACTTGGCGCCACAATCATCTTCGACGATGATGACGTCCTGAGCCACGTCCACGAGACGCCGCGTCAGATAGCCGGCGTCGGCCGTGCGAAGCGCCGTATCGGCCAGACCCTTACGCGCGCCGTGGGTCGAAAGGAAGTATTCCAGCGCCGTCAGGCCCTCGCGGAAATTCGAGCGGATGGGCAGCGGGATGATGCGCCCCGAAGGGTCGGCCATCAGGCCGCGCATGCCGGCCAACTGGCGGATGGGTTGAATGCCGCCTTTGGTCGCGCCGGACGTAGACATCGCCCCGATGCCATCTATCGGGTCCAGTTGCTTGGAGACAGCCACGGTAATGTCGTCGGTGGCGCGCGTCCACAGTTCCACGATCTTGACGTACTGCTCTTCTTCGGTGATGAGGCCGCGCCGATACTGGCGCTCGATCTCGTCCACGCGCTTGGAGGTCTCGTCCAGGATTTGCTGCTTCTGCACCGGCACGGTGATATCGCTGACGGCGATGGTCATGCCGCTGCGTGTCGCGTACAGGAAGCCCATGCGCTTGATTTCGTCCACCAGCTCGGCGGTGCGCTGCTGTCCCAGGCGCTCGTAGCAGATGCCCACCAGCTCGTTGAGCGCCTTCTTGTCCATGGTGCGGTTGACGTAGCGTATCTCGGCCGGCAGGGCCATATTGAACAAGACGCGCCCTACCGTCGTTTCCAACAAAATCTGGCGCGGTACCGCGAAAGCGATGCCCCGATCGCGCAGCGCCAGCTTGATTTCAGCCACAGCCTTTGGCCCGATGCCGGGCACGGCGCGCAGGGCCGCCTCGCCTTCGGCCAGCTTGTCCAGCACCTGGCCCACATTCAACAAGCCGGCTTCGGTCAATTTGCCCAACACGCGCTCGCCGAGCGTCAGGGTAGCGAGCAGAATGTCATCGGTATCGTTGTGGTAGCGCACCTTGATCGGCGCGCGCAAATCCACAATAGCCAGATTGTACGCCAGCTCGACCTCGTCGAAGTTGCTGAAGATCTTGCCATCGCCCTTGACGCCCGGCTTGGGCACGGTCATGTAGTAGCAGCCCAGGATCATATCTTTGCTGGGGCCGACGATGGGTTCGCCGCTGGCCGGCTTGAGCAAGTTGATGGACGATAGCATCAGGCTGCGCGCCTCGCGCACAGCCGAATCGGAGAGCGGCACGTGAACAGCCATCTGGTCGCCGTCGAAGTCCGCGTTGAACGCGGCGCACACCAACGGGTGAATCTGAATCGCGTCGCCTTCGATCAGCACGACCTCGAAAGCCTGAATGCCCAGGCGGTGCAAGGTAGGAGCGCGGTTCAGCAGCACCGGCCGCTCTTTGGTGATCTCCTCCAGGACATCCCAGACCTCAGAGCTGAGGCGATCCACCATGCGCTTGGCGCTCTTGATGTTGTGGGCGTAGTTGTACATGACCAGCCGGCGCATCA
>CAIQJD010000064.1 GCA_903872005.1 uncultured bacterium
CCCACCACGCTCCTGGCGATGGTGGACTCGTCCATCGGCGGCAAGACCGGCGTGGACCTGCCGCGCGGCAAGAATCTGGTCGGCGCGTTCCACCATCCACTGGCGGTCATCATGGACCCGAATGTCCTGGCGAGCCTGCCGGCCGAGCAGATGCGCTGCGGCCTGGCCGAAACCCTCAAGGCGGCGCTGATCGCCGATCCGGCGCTCTTCGATCTGCTCCTGGCCGGCCCGCCCTGGCCCTGGGCCGAGCTGTTAGAGCGCGCCCTGGCGGTCAAGATTGCCGTCGTCGAGGAAGACCCCTACGAGAAGGGCCGGCGCGCCGTGCTCAATCTGGGCCACACGGCCGGCCATGCCCTGGAGCGCCTGAGCGATTATCGTCTGGCGCATGGCGAGGCCGTCGCCATCGGGCTGGTCGTCGCGACGCATATCGCGGCCGCGCTGGGACGCTGCCCGGCCGAGCTGCCGGCGCAGGTTGAAGACGCGCTGCGCCGACTGGGCCTGCCGACAACCTGGGCCGGCCGGCATAGCCCGGCCGATGTGTTGGCGGCCATGGCCCACGACAAGAAGCGCGCCGCCGGCCGGCTGCGCTGGATCCTGCCGCGCCGCATCGGCGAGGTGGAAATCCACGACGCCGCGCCGGATGCCATCGTCCTGGCCGCGCTGGAGCGGACGCACCTCACCCCTGACCCCAACCCCTTCCCGTATGACGGAGAGGGGAAAGAGGCAGGGGATTGGGGTGAGGTCTGAAACTCGATATTCACGCGAAGGGAGAACCCATCATGACCGAGAAACGCATCCGCCATATTCTGTTGCTGCACGGGCCGAACCTGAACCTGTTGGGCAAGCGCGAGCCGGGCATTTATGGCCGGACGACGCTGGAGCAAATCAACGCCGCGATGACCGACCTGGCGGCGCAACTGGGCGCGGAGCTGCGAGTATTGCAGTCGAACCACGAGGGCGGCCTGGTGGACGCCATTCACGACGCGATGGGCTGGGCCGATGGGCTGGTCATCAACGCCGGCGCGTATACCCACACCAGCGTGGCGATCCGCGACGCTATCACCAGCGTCGCCATCCCGGCCGTCGAGGTGCATCTCTCCAACGTCTTCGCGCGTGAGCCATTTCGGCATCATTCGTACCTCGCGCCGGTCTGCGTGGCGAGCATCTGCGGCTTTGGCGCAGATAGCTATACCCTGGGCCTGCGCGGCCTGCTCGACTACTTGACACGCCGCGACGGCGTGGTATAGTGGGGGCGAGGTCTGGCGCGGCGAGACGTTGGCGCAATTTCCGAGGCAAAGCATTGGACGATGGACATAACTCGTTCGCGTAGCGCGCGTGTGATCCTCCTCGCCGGCCTGCTCCTGGCCGGCTTCCTCTCTGCCTGCGCGACCGGCGTTGGCGAGCCAGCGCAGCCCACAACCACTGTGGAGCGCGTCGGCTTGCCGACGCAGGCTGCGGCCACGCCGACCGGCGTTGGCGAGCCAGCGCAGCCCACAACCACCGTGGAGCGCGTCGACTTGCCGACGCAGGCTGCGCCGACGACGCCGACCGGCGCTGGCAAGCCAGCGCAGTCCATAGCCGCCGCGGCCTGCGGCGACCAGACGCCGGCCATGATCCCGGCCCGCGCCGGCGACCCGGCGACGCTGCCCGACGCGTCCTGCTATACGCTGGACGTGACGGTCTACCCGGAGCGCAGCCGGCTGGCCGGCGCGCTGCAAGTGCGCTACACCAACCGCGAAGCCGCGCCCCTGGACGCCATCGTCTTCCGGCTCTACCCCAACCTCCCCAGCCGGCTGGGCCGCGCCGTCGTGGGCGGCGTCAGCCGCGACGGCCAGCCAGTGCAGACCGAACTATTGGAGCAGAATACCGTCCTGCGCGTGCCTTTGCAGCCGGCCCTGGCGGCCGGCGCCAGCGCGACCTTCGGCATGACCTTCGAGGTGGACATCCCGACCTCATCCAAGGCCGGCTACCAGGAATTCATCAACAACGAGGGCATCATCGCCCTGGCGCAGTTCTACCCCACTATCCCGGCGCGGCCGGCCGGCCAGTGGGATACCGACATCCCGCCCGGCCACGGCGACGTCACCGTGGCCGACGCGGCGTTCTTCCGCGTGCGCCTGACCGTGCCCCAGGCCCAGATCGTCGCGGCGACCGGCGCGCTGATCGAGCAGCGCGACGATCTGGCCGCCGGGACGAAGACGCTCCACTTTGTCAGCGGGCCGGCGCGCGAGTTCAACGCCGTGATGAGCGCGGACTATCAGGTCGCGGCGCGCCTGGTCGGGGGAACGCAGGTGCGCTCCTTCTTCTTGACCCGGGATCGCGTCGCCGGCGAGCGGGCGCTGGATGTGGCAGCGCGCAGCCTGGAGGTCTACAACGACCTCTTCGGCGTCTATCCCTACACCGAGCTGGAGATCGCCCCGACGACGACCACGGCCGGCGGCATCGAATACCCCGGCCTGATCGTGCTGAACCGCTTCTACTACCAGGGCAGCCGCAACGAACGTTTCGATTGGGCCAATGCCCACGAAGTGGCGCACCAGTGGTGGTACAATCTGGTGGGCAATGACCAGTTGCGCGAACCCTGGCTGGACGAGGCGCTGACCAATTACGCCACCTGGCTCTACTACGAGCGGACGACCACGCCGGCGATTGCCAGCCAGTTGAAACAAGAGGTCTTCCAGGCGCCGGCCGACGAGGCGCGCCGGCGCAACGCCGACCAGGCCATCGGCCTGCCGGTCTCGGCCTACGCGCCCGAAAACTACGGCCCCATCGTCTACGGCAAAGGCCCGCTCTTCTTCGACGCCCTGCGCCAGCGCGTGGGCGACGAAGCCTTCTTCAAGATCCTGCGCGTCTATCTGCAACGCTACACCTACCAAATGGCGCGTGGCCTCGACTTCTTGGCCGTGGCGGAAGAAGTCGCCGGCCAGGACCTCCATCCCCTCTATCTGCGCTGGATCGCCAACCCCTGAGATTGTGACATTTTACACAATCTGTGCGACGGCATTGACACCGCCACGCGAAGGTGCTATAATCGTCAAGGTACAGGCTCCTGGGCGTGGAGACCTGCCGGGCCAGGACGGCCAGCCGGCGTCGGGCCTATCGTGACGTTCAGGAATGGCACACTCGTATGAAACTCAAAGAAATCCTTGCGCGCGTGGATGGGACGCTCCTTTCGCGGGGTTCCAACCTGGAGATGGACATCTTGCAGGGCTGCGGGGCGGATCTGATGAGCGATGTGCTCTCTTTCGCCAAAGAACGCGCCCTCCTGCTGACCGGTCTGACCAATCCCCAGGTCATTCGCACGGCTGAAATGGCCGATATTGCCGCCATTGTCCTTGTGCGCGGCAAATTGCCTGCGCCCGAAACGATCGCCCTGGCAGAAGAAAAGGGCATTCCGCTGATCGCTGCCAAACACACCATGTTTGAGATGTGCGGCCGGCTCTATGCAGCCGGCCTGGCAAGTTGCGACGAAAAAGTCTAGGGGTTGCGGGCTGACGCGCCCGTTTTCTTCCTGGCCGGCAGTCTGCTTGCAGCCCATCCACGCGCCCGCGCCGTCGGGGAATCAGGCGACGATCTGTGACGGATATCACGCAGTTCACCAAGATCCAGGAGCTGGTCTATGACCTGAAGATCGAACAGGTCATGACCAGGTCCGTCATCACGGTAACGCCCGAGACGCCGATCCGCGAAATCAAAGAGATCATGCGCGTCAAGCGCATTTCCGGCATCCCGGTCTTGCAGGATGACCGGCTGGTCGGCATCGTCTCCATCGAAGATGTCATCAAGGCCCTGGAGCGCGGCGATCTGCTCGCCCCGGTCGGCGAGCGCATGACTCCCAATGTCGTGACGGTGCAGGCGCACGAATCGGTCATTGAAGCGGTCAAACGCTTTGCCCAATACCCGGTGGGGCGTTTCCCGGTCGTGGATCAAACCGGCCGGCTGGTGGGCATTCTGACGGCCGGCGATATCACCCGGGGCCTGCTGGAAGCGATTGGGCTGGATTACACCGCCGAAGAGATCAGCCGCTATCGCGCCAGCCACATCTTCGAAGACATCATCTCGGACCGCACCAGCCTGATCCTGTACTATCCCGTCCGGGTGGGCGACTTCGAGCATGGCGGCGAAGCCTCCAGCAAGATCAAGAAGGCGCTCTATCGCCTGGGAGCGCAGCCGGCCGTCATCCGCCGCGTCGCCATCGCCGCCTACGAGGCCGAAATGAATCTCATCATTCATTCGACGGCCGGCGGCGAAATGATCGCCGAGATTTATCCCGACCGTATCCGCGTCCTGGCGATGGATCACGGGCCAGGCATCGCCGACGTGGATCTGGCGATGCAGCCGGGCTATTCGACCGCTCCAGATTGGATCCGCGAGATGGGCTTCGGGGCCGGCATGGGGCTGTATAACATCAAGCGATGCGCCGATCAGTTCGCCATCCAATCCAATGTGGGCATTGGCACGCGCCTGGCCATGGATTTCTACACGAACGGCCAGCATGATGGCGCAGTCGGCAGGGAGGCGCGCAGATGAACGTGAACGACGTGGTCAGCCTGTTGGGCCTGCAAGTCCTGGCGGCCGCGCCAGACGCGCAACGGCCGGTCACCGGCGGTTATGCCTGCGACTTGTTGAGCTGTGTCATGGCGAAGGCCCGCGCCGGCGACATCTGGATCACCGTCCAGGGGCATCCCAACGTCATCGCCGTGGCGTCGCTGCTGGACCTGGCCGGCGTGATCGTCAGCGAAGGGTCGCCGGTGGAGCCGGCCACCATCCAGAAGGCGGTCGAAGCGGGCATCGCGCTCTTCGCGGCCCCCCAGACCACCTACGCCATCGCGACCCGGCTGGCTCTGGCCGGCCTGGTGGATGCCGGCGCGTGACCGGCCCGCTCACCTACTATACCGCCGATCTGCACCTGCACACGGTGCTTTCGCCCTGCGCCGAGATCGAGATGATCCCGCCGCTGATTATCGGGCAGGCCCTGCGCCTGGGCCTGGGGCTGCTGGCCGTGACGGATCACAATTCGTGCGAGAACGCCGCGGCGCTGATGGAAGCCGGCCGGCGCGCCGGCATCGTCGTCCTGCCGGGCATGGAATTGCAGACGCGTGAGGAAGTGCATCTCATTTGTTTGTTTGATGGCATCGAGCAGGCATTGACCTGGCAAGCGTCGGTCTATGCGCGCCTGCCCAAACTCAAGAATCGCGAGGAGGTATTCGGCAGTCAGCTCATTGTAGACGCGGACGGAGAGTTCGTCGCCTTCCAGGAACGGCTGTTGTTGACATCCACCACCTTCTCCGTGGAAGAGGCGATGGCCGAGGTTAGCCGCCTCGGCGGCCTGGCAATGCCGGCGCATGTGGACCGGCCGGCCTACAGTCTGCTTTCCAATCTGGGGTTCATTCCGCCGGCTCTCGCGGCGCCGGCGCTGGAGCTTTCCAGCCGGCTCTCGCCCGCTGAAGCGCGGACGCGCTTCCCGCCCTTGCGAGATTGGCCGCTGATTTGCGCCGGCGACGCGCACCGGCTCAGCGAGATGCAGAACCGCACGCTGTTCAAGATCGCCGAGCCGACCATCGCCGAGTTGCGCCTGGCCTTCGCCGGCCAACAGGGGCGCAAAGTTCTGGCGGAATGAAACGCACTGGAACAGCATGAAACAGCATGAAACGAAGCGCACGCTGAACGCAGCAACGCCTCGGCCCATCATTCTGGCTCGAGCCAAGGAGCGTCAAGCATGACCCAAGAAGAAATGCTGGATCTGGCCCCTCTGGACGAAATTCTGGAGCAATACCAGGGCAAGAAGGGCGCGGTCATCCCCATCCTGCAACAGGCGCAAGCCGTCTTTGGCTATCTGCCACGCGAAGTTCTGGAAGCCATCTCCCACAAGACCCATGTCCCCTTGAGCGATCTTTACGGCGTGGCGACTTTCTACGCCCAGTTCTACCTGACGCGGCGCGGCAAGCATATCATCCGCTCCTGCGACGGCACGGCCTGCCATGTGCGCGGCGCCGCGCCGATGATTGAGACGGTGGAAAAAGAACTGGGCATCAGCGCCGGCCAGACGACGCCGGACTACCAGTACACCTACGAAGTCGTCTATTGCCTCGGCTCGTGCGGCCTGGCGCCGGTGGCGGTGATTGACGACAAGGTTGTCGGCCACATGACGCCGGCCAAGTTGGTGGAAATCATCAGAGAGTTGGAATAGTGCGCGAGCTGGCTTTGCATGTCCTGGATGTTGTGGAGAACAGTCTGGCGGCCGGCGCCAGGCACATTACCATCGAAATAGACGAAGACCTGGCTGCGGATCGGCTACGCATCCGCGTCGCCGACGATGGGCGCGGCATGGACGCCGAGACGGCCCGACGGGCGCTCGACCCCTTCTTCACCACACGCACCACGCGCCACGTGGGCCTGGGACTGCCGCTCTTCCGGGCCGCGGCAGAGCGCTGCAACGGTTCGTTGCAGTTGCACTCGACCCTCGGCCAGGGGACGACCGTGTCGGCGGAGTTTCAACACAGCCACATTGATCGCGCCCCCCTGGGAGACATGCCATCCACGTTGTTGGGGCTGCTCCTATCCGACCGGCCGGCCGAAATTTGCTACATCCACCGGGTGGATGGGCGCGCTTTCGTCTTCGATACCGCCCAGGTGCGCGCCGAGCTGGGCGATGTGCCTTTCACCAACCCGCTGGTGCGCGACTGGATGCGCGACTACCTGACCGAGGGAGAAGCGGACGTCCAACAGCCAGCCAACGCCATCATGTAAGGCGATGAGGAGGTCCTGATCATGCCTAAACTCACGTCACTGGACGACTTGAAGCGCATCCGCGAAGGAGCGCAACGCGATATCAAAGTGCGCCTGCAAACCGGGACGACGATCACCGTCGGCATGGGCACCTGCGGCATTGCCGCCGGCGCTCGCGAGACGATGCGCGCCATCCTGGATGAGATGCAGACCCGCCAGATAGACGCCCATATCGTCACCGTCGGCTGCATTGGCCTGTGCGCCAGCGAGCCGTTGGTAGACATCGAACAGGCCGGCGGCACGCGCATCTCCTACGGCAACATCACCGCCGAGCGGGTGCCGCGCCTGATTGAAGAACACCTGATCAACAACCGCGTCGTCGAAGAGTGGGTGGTTGGACGCGTCGAGAAATAGCGCCGGCGCCCCGGCCGGCAAGAATCCACGGAGGATGGAGCGGACATGACGGATCACACCAAAGCCATTGAGGC
>CAIQJD010000065.1 GCA_903872005.1 uncultured bacterium
CTTCCCGCCCATCGCCGGCGGCTGCGGCATCCTGGAGCTGCGCGGGGTTATCTTCAGCGACCCGGCCAGCGCCGACATCGTGGAGCCGGCCGAGTTTCCGGTCAGCATCCCTTACGGCGAAAGCGTGACGCTGGCAGTGCGTTTCCGCCCGCAACGCGCCGGCTCCTGGGCCGGGACCTTGCGGATTGAGAGCAACGCCGTGAACGCCGGCGACGCCGTCGCGACCCTCATCGGCGTAGGGCTGGGACGCGTCTATATGCCCATGATCCTGCGCGAGGCCGCCGGCCCGCCGGCAGAATAGGCGCAAGGACAAGTAACACCGAGAGGGGCCATTCAGGCCCCTCTCTTTATTTTCGCCGCGCGCCGTGCGGCCACACCTGGCCTTGCCCCGGCGAACAGGTTTGCACTTTCGCGAAATTGGGTATTGACAAACGCCAGTTTTTGTGTTACATTGATGCCAAGAACTTTGTGTTACAAAGTATACTGCGTAACAAATTCACCATCGTTCGTTGGAGGAGGCTATATGTCCACGCAAAGCAATCCCTTGCTCAGTCCGCGCGAGGCCGAGCGCGGCGTCATCCGCATGGCCAAGTTCGAGGATGGCCTGTGGGACATCCTGCTGGGCAGCGTCTACATGTTACTGGGCATCTATCCCGTGACGCGCCAACTGCTTGGGCCGACGTGGAATCTGATCGCCTTCCTGGCTGCCATGTCCCTGCTGATTGCGGCCTTCATGACCGTCCGGCGCGTCTATTCCGTCCCGCGTCTCGGTCTGGTGCGTTTCCGCCAACGCCGGCTGACCACGATCACGCGCATCACGGCGCTGATCGTCCTGGTTTCCCTGGTATTGGCGACCGCGTTCGTCGTCAAAGTGGTCCCGCACCCGGTCCTGGCCGGCGCCCCGGCCTGGCTCAATCGGCTGGCGATGGACATCCTCGTCTCCGCGGTGGTCATCGGCTTCTTTACTGTGCAGGCGCACGTCTCCGGCGTCCCGCGCCTGCATCTGTATGGCTGGCTGATCGGCCTGGGCGCCCTGGCCTCCACCGCCCTGATGGTGTATGCCGGCCTGACGTTCAACTTGCCCCTGGCGCTGGCTGCTGGCGTCATCATCCTGGTCGGCATCGGCCGCTTTGCCGGCTTCCTGCGCCGCTACCGGCTGTCGGCCGAAGAGGGGTCAGCGAGCAATGGAAACTCCGCTTGAAGAGCGTAAAGAGCAGCATCCCCTCGCCGGCATTGACCGCACCATCCACGAGCCGGCGCGCCTGATGATGCTGTCCTACCTGAGCGCGGTAGAGAGCGCCGACTTCATCTTCTTGATGCGCCTGACCGGCCTGACCTGGGGCAATCTCTCGTCGCACTTGAGCAAACTCAAAGAGGCCGGCTACGTGGAGATCGAGAAGGAGTTCGTCAACAACAAACCGCACACCCTGGCGCGGCTGACAGAGAGCGGCCGGCAGGCGTTGCAGACCTATCGCAGGACGATGCAGAAAGTCCTGACCGATCTGCCAGGCTGATCACCGCCGAGGCGCAGAGGACGCAGAGTTTGTATCTTCTCTGCGTCCTCTGCGCCTTTGCGGCGAAACCTCCCCCGGACGCTACTTCCGCTTCTTCGCCGGCTTCTGCACCTTCAGCGGGACGAAGTCATGCTGACAGGGGCAGCCGGCCGCCATCCACAACGTCCCCTGCTTGGGCTGCAACACATACGCGCCGGTGGTATGAAAATCGCCGGCCCCGTGCTGGCAAATCGCGCCCGGCTCGGTGTGGTCGCGCAGGATCTCTTGCGCGCCGGCCACCGTGCGCGGCGCGCTGGCTGTCAGCGCCTCCAGCCGGGCGTAGCGCGCCAGGCTGTTCGCCCGCAGGGTCGCCGGCGCGGCGCTGTGTTCGCGCGTCTCCGGCGCCAGGGGATGATTGGTATTGAAGGTCAGGCCATTCACCGGCCGGCGCACGGCCATGCGGTCTGGCATCCGCTCGATGACGGCCACATCGCCGCCGGCGTCGCCCAACATGAGGTGCGCGCCATAGTTGACCGAGGGCATCGTCTCCGCCAGATCAATGGCCTCGGCGACGCTGGCGCAACGCTCCAGGATGGCCTGGAAGAGCACCATCACCGGCACGCCCTGGGGGTTGTACGCGTCAGAGGCGATGGCCGCCCCGCAGAGAGCCAGGCCGGCGTCGTTCAGGCCGGCGCGCGTCCCCAGCGTCCCCAGGAAGGTGCCACGGATGAAGCTGTGCGTCGCCGTATTCTGTACCCGCTGGAAAGCCAGGAAGCGCAGCGTGAAGATGGGATGGTCGGAGGTCTTGCCCAAGATGGGGCCGCCATCGGCGTCGGCGAAAGCGACCAGCGAGCAGAAGCGCAGCCCCACCGAGGCCATAGTGACTTCCGGCCAGAAGTTCAGCTTGAGGATAGCGGACAGATCCACGCCGGCGCCGTCGGCGATGCCATACAGCTCCGAGAGTTGGCCCGAAGCGGCGCGGCGCACATTCTTCTCGATGCTCGCTACCGTCTCGTCTATCTGGGCCTCGAAGCCCGGCTCGACGCGACAGCCGATGAGAATGTGTTCGCGCACCAGCGGCGCGAAGGCTTTGCCATGCGCCAGCCCGCGCTCATAGGGCGTTCCCTTGGAGGTGAACTCGATCATGCTAACGCTCCTGTCTGTTCGGAGAAGGCCTCACCGGCCTGAGGGACCTCACAGGTCTTTAAGACCTGTGAGGTCCCTCAGATGCCTACTTC
>CAIQJD010000066.1 GCA_903872005.1 uncultured bacterium
CCTCGCGCCGCGCATCATCAATGATCTGAGCATGCCGCGCCTGGGCCGCGTAGACCTGTTCGTTCTGCGACAGCAGATCCTCAGACTCGCGACGCGCCTGGGTCTTGATGCGCTCTGCCTCTTCCTTGGCCTGCGCCACCATGCGATCCGTCTGCTGCTGCACGCGTTTGGCCTGCTTCAGCTCTTCGGGGATGTGGATACGCATCTGATCAATGATCTCGAAAATGGCGTTCTCATTGACCATGACGTTCGAGGTGAACGGGACTCGCCACCCCTCATTCACGAGCGTTTCGAGTTGGTCAACCCATTGTAAGATGTCTATGGTGATCCCCCCTTCCCACGTGAACGCTCCCGCGGGCGCTGTCGGTAATGCAGCTCAATCTCGCAACGACACAATGTTCACTTTGTCGCGATTATCCCCCGAAAGCGCGCCGAGCTTTTTACGTAGAGCCTCGCGCACATGGGGCGGCGCCATCTGCTCGATGCAGCCGCCGGCCGCGGCCACTTCCTTCACGATGCTGGAACTCAGGAACGCCTGGGCCAGGCCGGTCACCAGACAAATCGTCTCCATGTCCGGCGCCAGCTTCTTGTTCGTCAGCGCCATCTGATATTCCAGCTCGAAATCGTAGGTGACGCGCAAGCCACGCACGATCACACTGGCGCCGACGCTGCGGGCGAATTCGACGGTCAGGCCGCTGTACGTCGTCACGACGATATTCGGGATGTCCGCGAACGCCTCCCGCGCCAGCGTCAGCCGCTCCTGAGCATCGAACAACAGATTCTTCATCGGGCGATCATACACCGCAACTACCAGGTGGTCAAAGATGCTCGCCGCCCGCGTGGCGATGTCCATGTGTCCGTAATGGACGGGATCGAATGTGCCTGGGTAGAGTGCTTTGGTCATGTTTCTGTCATCCTCGACACCGTTAACATAACATAAAAACGACGCGACGTCAAGTACCTTCGGGCCGCGCGCCGGCGCAACGGCCCAAATTCCATCTCAATCAACTGGGATCACTGGCGCGCGCCCATAGCGCCTCGGTCTGGGCGCGCAAGCCGGCATGTTCCGGCCGGCTCAAGTCCCCGTCTTCGGCCAGCAGGGTCTCCGCTTCGGCGCGCGCCGATTCCAGTTGGCGCACATCCGCCAATTGGGCCAGGTGCAAGTCAGGCAATCCACTTTGCCGCACGCCGAAGAACTCCCCTGGTCCGCGCATCTTCAGATCCATCTCTGCCAACGCGAAGCCATCTTGCGATTCGGCCACCGCTTGCAGGCGCGCCATGCCTTCCTGGCTATCGCTGTCCGAAGCCAGCAAGCAATAGGATGGCGCCGGCCCGCGCCCCACGCGACCACGGAACTGATGCAACTGCGCCAGACCAAAACGCTCTGCGCCTTCGATCAGGATGATCGTGGCGTTGGGCACGTCAATGCCAACCTCCACCACGGCCGTGGAGACCAAGACTTGCAGCTCGCCGGCGCTGAACTGACGCATCACGACCTCTTTCTCTTCGCCCTTCATGCGCCCGTGCAACAGGCCCAGGCGCAAATCTGGAAAGACATCGCGTTGCAACCGCTCATGTTCGGCAATGGCCGACTTAGCGTCAATCTTGTCCGACTCTTCCACCAACGGGCAGATGATGAAGGCTTGATGTCCCTGCCCCACCTGCTTACGCACGAAGCGATAGGCCCGCTCCCGCTCTCGATCCGTGACGAGGTAGGTCTGGATGGTCTGCCGGCCGGGCGGCAGCTCATCAATCAGCGCAATATCCAGATCGCCAAAGAGCGTCAGCGACAACGTGCGTGGGATCGGCGTAGCCGTCATCACGAGCAGATGCGGATTGTAGCCTTTCTGACGCAATGCGGCGCGTTGGCGCACGCCGAACCGATGCTGCTCATCCACGATGACCAGCGCCAGACGTTGGAACCGCAAGCCTTCCTGGATCAGCGCATGCGTCCCGATTGCCAGATCCACCTGGCCGGCCGCGATCTCTGCCCAGACCGTTTCGCGCTCGGCCGACTTCATGCTCCCCGTGACCAAGCGCACAGTGAGCGGGCGCGGACCAGCCGGCCCCTCGATGCGCGCTTCGGCAAAGAGGCGCTCAATGCTCTTGGCATGCTGCTCCGCCAGAATCTCGGTAGGGGCCATCAGGGCAACCTGATAGCCGGCCTGGATGGTCGCCAGCGCCGCCGCAGCCGCCACGACCGTCTTCCCCGAACCGACATCGCCCTGCAAGAGCCGATTCATCGGCGCGGCCTGCGCCAGGTCTTCCAGGATGCCGGCCAGGGCGCGGGACTGCGCGCCGGTCAGCGCGTAGGGCAGGCCGGTCAGGAATTGCTCCAACGCCGGCTGGTCCACGCCAATCGCCTGGCCGGTCTGGGCGCGCCAGGCGCTCCGCTGACGCAACACCCCCAATTGCAACAGCAGGAACTCGTCAAAGGTCAGCCGGCGGCGCGCCTCGTTCAACGTCATCTGATTAGCCGGGAAATGGATTTCCTGTAAGGCCCAACCGAGGCTCGACAGGTGCCGCCGTTGCCGGCTCGCCTCCGGCAGGTAGTCTTCCATCCGCTCGGCCCAGTACTCCACCGTACGCTTCACGAGCCGGCGCAGCCAGCGGTTACTGACGCCCTCCGTCAAGGGATAGACCGGCGCGAGGCGTCCGGTGTGAATCAGCTCCTTGTCGAGAGGCTCCCATTCGGGCGAAGTCATGGTCGGCCGGCCGAGGTACTGCTCGACGCGACCGCTGACGACGATCTGGCCGGCGGCCAACAACCGGCCGGCCACGAATGGTTGATTGAACCAGGTAGCATCCAGCGTTCCCGTGCCATCCGAAAGGGTACACTTAACGATGGAGCGATTCGCTCCCATCTGTCGCGCCTGCGCCTTGACGACATTGGCGATGATCGTGACTTCCTCGCCAATCTCCAGTTGACGAATGTTGCTCAACCGGCTATAGTCGTCGTAGCGGCGCGGGAAGAGATACAGGAGATCGCGAATCGTCTCGATGCCGAGCTTGCCCAGTCGGCGCGACTGCACCTCGCCCACGCTGGGCAGGCTGGTGATGGGTGAATCCAGCCCGACGCCGGCGCGTCGTGTCCACATCGCATGTTGAGCGCCGGCGCGGCCGGCGCCAGCCGGCTTGCTCAAGGACGGCGCGCCGCGCTCCTCTGCCCCGTCACGCGCGGAATCCTCAAGATCGAAATCGTCAGAGCAGACCACCGCAAAGCCCTGGGCATCCTGGCTGGGGCCATTCTCAGCCCGCGGCGGGGGCGCGTCATCATCCAGCGCCTCGCTCGACGCGTCCATCTCAGCCGCCGGCTCCTCCGCCGGCGCTGCGTCGGCTGCCGGCGCATCCTCCGCCTCATCGGCGGAGTCGCCATCTTCGGCATCTTCTTCCTGCTCATCCTCGCGCATCGCTTCGACGCGCGCCTCATTGCCCCGTCCGGGCCGCTCCGCAGGTAGGCGCGCCGCATCGCCAAAGCGTTCGGAGGACGCGCCGGCCCCCGGCGTCGCCGGCGGAGCGCCCTCGGCGTTCGGCTTGCACACCGGCTTCCGCAGAGAAGGGGCAGCCGGCGACGCATCGGGCGCGCTATTCACTGGCTCTGGCGGGATCGCCGGCGGCGCGGCCGGGCTGTAGCTATGCCCGACCAACGGCTGGGCCGCCGGCTTCGCCAACGTGGGTTTGATCACTTGCGGGATAGCAGCAGCCTCACGCGCCGCCGCATCGGCCGCG
>CAIQJD010000067.1 GCA_903872005.1 uncultured bacterium
CAAGCTGACCCAGATCAGGAGTTGGACGGGCAGGGTGGTCAGATAGAACCAGGTCAGGCCGGGGCGGTAGCGGCGGTCGGGCCAGGCATCGGCCGAGGCATTGCCGTCGCCGCCGGCCTGTAGCGAGTAGCGCATGATCTCTTCCGCGACGAGGTGTGGATGTGCGAGATGGCGCAGCACTACGGCGCGCGCTTGAGAGCGGGTGGCGACGACGACGTTGCCGACATCGAACCAGCGCGCCGGCCAGCCCAACGGCTCCACGGTCGCGCGCCAGACGAGGGCGCATTCCAGGCCGCCGGCCGGCGCGCCGGCCGGTCGCTTGCGGATGCGTTGAAGCCAGATCTGCAGTCCTGAGAAGAGTCCCCGGCGCGGACAGAGGCGCTGGAGACTGAGCGTGTAACTATCGTCGAGCCAGACGCTGAACAGGAGCAGGAGTCCGGGCAACGTGAAGATCGCCAGCAAGAGAATGACGGAGCGAACGCCGATCTCGGCGTCCGCCTGCCAGCCTCGCCGGACGATGGAGAAGCACAGACTGACCAGGAACAGCAACAGGCACCAGGTCGCCAGCAAGGTCCAGCGAAGGCCGCGCCGGCGCAGGCTCTCTCGCTTGAGGAGCATCTTCCGCTCGTCGGGGGCTATTGCAATCGGTGTGAAACGGTCGGACCAACGCGCCATGCCGGCCTCGAAATGCGACGTCTGCTTCTATTCTACCATAAGTCCGGTCCAAAGAGAAGCGCCCGGCGCATTTTTAGGCTTATCTTTGGCGCGTCAGGCCCGGCGTAGCACCTTGCCCGAACGCGCGCCGGTATGCTTTTGGCCGGCATAGGCCAGCTTGCCGTTCACGTAGACGCGGGCGATGCCGGCCGGCGGGCGCGCCGGCTCCAGGTAGGTGTTGTCTTCGCGCACATTGTCGGCGTCTATCAGGACCAGGTCTGCATACGCGCCGGCGCGCAGGACGCCGCGCTCGCGGATGCGGTAGACGCCGGCCGGCGTCCCGGTCACTTTCTGGATGGCTGCTTCCAGGCTGAGCAACTTCTCCTGGCGCACGAAGCGGCGCAGGTAGTGCGGGATCATGCCGTAGGCAATGGACGCGATGTCCCACTGCTTCGCCGGCCTGGCCGGCATGGCCGATACGTCAGTGCAGGGCATGCTCCCGGGGTGTTGCAGGAACGTGGTCAGGACGCCATACTCGCGCTTGTCAATGATGAGCGTCCAGATGGTCGCCGGGTCTTCGACCAGGATGTCGAACAGCGCCTCGAAGACGGCGTCGTAGACGATTTCAAGGATGCGCCCCGGCCGGCGCGACCGGGCGATCTCGCCCAGCGTCTTGCCGACGTAGGCCGGATTCTGACACTGAAGGATCTGGTAGCAGTCCATCCAGTAGGGGTCGGTCAAGGGGTGAATCATGCCGAACTTGAACTTGCCCGACAGGAAGAGCGCCTTGAGCTGATCGCGGAAGGCGCGTTGGCCCAGGCGCTTGACCAATTCCTCTTTGGGCAGCTCCTTGAACCAGGCCGGCAGCGGCTGGCGCAGATCATACAGCGAGTCCAACAAGGGCACGGCGGCCCCGATGCTGTGTTCCATGCCCAGGACGTTGAACGTGACGTCCAGGCCCTCGGCGCGCGGCCGATCCACGATGTCTTGCAGCGTGGCGCGGGCGAGGGCTTCGTCCAGGAAGGCCGGGTGCGGTTGGGGCACGATATAGGCCGGCGTGAGGTGGGCGATGTGCAGCGGCGCGTTGCCGGCGGCCTGGGCCACTTCGACCGCTTCGATCAGGCCGTGATAGCGGCCGGCGATCAGCTCGCCCTTGGGCGCGTGGAAGACGCCATAGCCGAACTCGTCGTCCGTGGCCGCCGGCCACTGATTTTGGTGATGGCGCGTGTGGGGCGAGAAGATGCCGCCGCGCCTGCCGGCGATACGTACCAGATGGATCAATTCTTCGATGGCCCCGAAGTGGGCCGGGTGGAAGGCGTCCAGGCCGGTGGTGAAGCCGAACGCGCCGGCGTCCATGGCTTCTTCGACGGCCGCCTGCATGCGCTTCTCCTCGTCGGCCGTCGCCAGGCGTTGCGCTTCCGGCCCCATGACGCTCCAGCGGATGGTGTTGTGGCCCACCAGCGGGACGTAGTTGGGTGAGATGCCATTGCGCTCCACCTCGGCCAGCCATTGGCCGAAGGAGCGGCCGGCCGGGCTGGTTTCGGCGGTGAAGCCGCCGCCGGCGCTGTAGCCGCAGTGGCCGCCCACGAAGGTGGTGATGCCTTGCATGACCAGGTTTTCGGCCAGCGGATATTCCAGGATGGTGATGTCGGCGTGGTCATGGGCGTCAATGAAGCCCGGGCAGAGGGTCAGGCCGCCGGCGTCCACCGTCTCGGCGGCCGCGCCGGCCACGTCGCCCAGGGCGACGATGCGCTCGCCGCGCGTCGCCAGGCTGCCGCGCCGCGCCGGCGCGCCGGTCCCGTCCACGATCTGCGCGTTGGTGATGAGGAGATCATAGCGTTCTGCCATTGAAGGAGCCTCCATGGGGGTGTGTTTCGGGCGGGACGGCGCCGGCG
>CAIQJD010000068.1 GCA_903872005.1 uncultured bacterium
ACCGCTCCCTTTCCTTTCCGAAACTCTGCGTGCTCTGCGCCTCCGCGGTGTATTCAGGTGGGTAACGAGATAGTTGATGGGTAAGACTGACGAGTATCGCCAAACGCTGGGAACCCTCGACCAATGGGACGCTTACCTGCTGGAGCAGTCCGGCCTGCCCGGGCCGCGCGGCAACCTGGAACTGGCCGCGGCCGTGGCCGACGCCGGCGACGAGGCGCTCTTCCGGCGCTACCTGGCCTACGGCCCCGACGTCGCGCCGGCCAACACGGCCGAGGAGTTCCTGGCCTTTTGCGGGACCTTGGGGTTGGGCCGGCTGCTGGCCGAGGGCCGGCGCGACCTCTTGCCGGAGCTGCGCCGGCTGGCCGGCGACCCGCGCTGGCGCACGCGCGAGGCCGTCGCCATGGCCCTGCAACGCTGGGGCGAGCGCGACATGGACGCTCTGTTGGATGAGATGGAGGCGTGGGGCGCCGGCTCCCCGTTGGAGCAGCGCGCCGCGTCTGCCGGCCTCTGCGAGCCGAAGCTATTGGGCCGGCCGGCGCAGGCGGCGCGCGTCCTGCGACTCCTGGACGCCATCACGGCGACGATCCCCGGCCAGGCCGAGCGCCGCAGCGAGGAGTTTCAGGCGCTCAGGAAAGGGCTGGCCTACTGTTGGAGCGTGGCCGTCGTGGCGCTGCCGCCGGCCGGCAAGCCGCTGCTGGAGAAGTGGCTCGCCAGCGCGGATCGCGACATCGTCTGGATCATGCGCGAGAACCTGAAGAAGAACCGCTTGCAGAAGATGGACGCCGGCTGGGCCGAAAAGATGAGCGCCTACTGAGGAGAGATTCCATGCAATTGTCCTATGCCAGCTACCTCGATCATGTGCTGGGTGGATGGATTGGGAAGTCCATTGGCGGCGCAATCGGCGCGCCCTTTGAAGGATACAAAGGGTGGATTGATCTTGACCCGACGCGAATGTTCCCCGAAAAGATGCCTCCCAACGATGACCTGGACTTGCAGGTGCTCTGGCTCTCGGCGCTCGAAGCGCGCGGCGCTGCGCTGACCGCGGACGACCTGGCCGAGGCGTGGCTCAAAGAGTGTTGGTACCCGAACAATGAATATGGCGCCATCCGGCGCAACTGGCGGTTGGGAATCCACCCGCCGGCGTCCGGCCGCTTCAATAATCGGTTCTGGGAAACCGGCGAAGGCTGCCCGATCCGCGCTGAAATCTGGGGCTATGTCTTCCCCGGCGCGCCGGACCTGGCGGCGCGTTTCGCGGCCATGGATGGCAGCCTGGATCACACGGAGCAGTCGGTAGGGGCCGAGATGATGCTGGCGGCGATGGCCTCCATGGCATTCTTCGTGCCCGATTGGCGGCGTCTGGCCGGCATGTTCATCCACTATTTGCCGGCCGGGACGCCCATCGAGCGGCTGACGCGCGCCGCATTCCGGGCGCACGAAGAGGGCCTGACTCTCCGCGCCGCGCGCGAGCGGTTGATGGCGCTGGGAGGGCATCCCGAAGCCCACGACGCGCAGATCAACATCCCGTTCACTTTCCTGGGTCTGCTTTATGGCGGCGACGACCTGCAACAGACGATTCTGGCGGCGCTGAGCTGCGGATACGATACCGATTGTACGGCGGCAAGCTCGGCCGCCCTGATCGGCCAGATACTCGGCGCGAAGCGCATCCCCGATGCGCTGAAGCAGCCGGTGGGCGACGCGCTGGTCATGGGCATCGCGCACCGCCGGCCTGAGATGACCCTGACGGCGCTGGCGCGCGACACGGCCCGGATGGGGCTGTTGTTGGCGCAGGAATGTCGCACCGGCGTGCAGATCGAGGCCGCGCCGGCGGTCGCCCCGCTGCCGGTTTCGGCGCATGCGCCGGCGACGGCGCTGCGGGTGACTTACGACGCGGAACTGCCGGCCGCCGCGCCCGGCGATGCCGTGCCGATCACCGTGCGCATCGAAGGGGCGCTCCGCGGGCCGTCGCAGTTGACGTTTGAGGGGCCGGCCGGCTGGTCGGTCGCGCCCGCTTCTGCCCAGGTCTCGCCGGAGCTGCGCGTGATCCGGGCGACGCTCCACGCGCCCGCTGCGCCGCAAGAATGGCCGATGCGTAACCTGTTCAAGGCCCGGCTGGACGCCGATCCGCCGGTGGAGTACACCTTCGGGGTGGCC
>CAIQJD010000069.1 GCA_903872005.1 uncultured bacterium
GCCCCGCCACGACGTCTGAGATTTCGGACGGCCACGAGGCGAATGGGCGCGCGCCAGCCCCAAACCGGATGCACACCCGGCGGAACCATCTTTGACAGGCCGGCGTGTCCTCGGTTATAATAGCGCTATCAGCATGGGCGAATAGCTCAGTTGGGAGAGCGCTTCCCTTACAAGGAAGAAGTCACGGGTTCGAGCCCTGTTTCGCCCACCATACGCCAGAAGCCGCCAACGAGGGTTGGCGGCTTCTGTTATGCTGCTGATGTCCCTCGCGCGCGGCGCTAGCGCGGCGCCGGCGGTGGGCAGACCCCATCCAGACACGGATTGCTCAAATGGCCCCCGCCGGCCGTGATCGGCCCATTTACCGCTCCGCTCCCGCCATTGGCCGCCACGATCTGGAACGGCCGGCTGGTCACTGGCCGGCCATCCAGCCAGATTTCCAGCCGCCACATCCCCGGCCAGGCCGCGGCCGGACTATTGGCGATATTCATCCAGCCCCAGGCAAACGCGGTGCAATCACCCTCGAAGCTGTCTTCGTACAGGGTATAGAGCTGGCCGTCCGGCCGGTACCAGGCCCATACGACGGTATGCGCCTCGTCGCCGGCCACGCGCTGCCACCAGGTCCAGGCATACGCCGTATCGTCCGTGGCGAGGAACGTATCGTTGAGCGCGATGTCGGCCGGCAACCCATCCACGATGCTGTGACTCAGGGCCAGCTCCGCCAGCGGCGGACTTTGCGGATCCTCGCCCGAGACGGAGAAGTAGAGCGTGCGCTCGGCGATGACGCCGGCCGATCCGCTCAGCCGGATCAACAGCGTGTACGATCCCAACGGCGCGTCGGGCGGCAAGACGCCCGGCAGCGCGATGTCGGCCTGATGCTCGCCAGGGAGGGCGAAGGGGCCGGCGTTACGATAGGTCAGGTTGGGCAGCTCGCGGCCGCTCATATCGGTGGCAATCCAATCGACGCGGATGTGCGCCTCGGTCTTGGCGTAGTTCCGCACCCTCAGATACTCGTAGACGACCTCGCACGGCCGGAAGTTGTAGTTGACCGTACCCTTGGGCCCTTCAATCCAGGCGGCGTCGAGGCCCACCGGATAGGACGGCGTCGGCGTGGCCGTGGCGGCCGCCGGCCGCGGGTAGCGGAAGAGGATCAGGGGCAGCGCGCGCCGATACTGGCGCGTCGGCGTAGCGCTGGCCGTGGGCGTGGCCGTGGGGCGCGGCGTGCGGGTGGCGGTCGGCGTGGCCGATGGGGTGATTGCGCCGGTGGGGTCGCCGGTGGGCGTCGTGGTCGGAGTCGCCGGCTCGGCCGGCGCCCAGGTCAGCTCCAGGGTATAGTCGCCCAACGCGCCGTAGCGGCCATCCACGACGACATAGTAGAAGTCGGCCGGCTGATCCAGGGCGACGATGCGGTCGCCGGCCGTGACACAGGCCAGCGGATCGCAGTCGTCTAAGATGAAGAGATCCAGGTCCTGGCTGGCCGCTTGCAGGGTGATGGTCAGGGCCGAGACCGGCCGATCCACGTCCAGGGCATAGACGACTTCCGGCCCGGACTCAATCCAGCCGGCGGCGCAGGAATAGGAGAGGACATTGGCGGCGCTCAGGCGTGTGGCGCCGGCATAATAGCGCGTGTCCAGGCTCATGGTCAGGGCGTTCGAGCAGTCGAGGCTTTCGGCCGGCGCGGTCGGGGTGGCGGTGGGCGTCGGGCGCGCCGGCGCTTCGATGCGTGTGTCCACGCTGCGGGTGATGCAGACGGAGCCAGGCGCGTCGCTGCAAATCAGCGCGGCGTTGGTGACGGTCATGGGCGCGGTGACCATGGAGCGCACGGTGAAGGTGAGGGGGACGGCGCTCTTGGCCGGCAGGCTGCCGATCCAGGTCATGGCATTCAGATCGCCATCGTATTGCAGGCCGCCCTGGGCGCTGCCGGGGACATACTGCACGCCCAACGGCAGGCTATCCAGCACCGAGACGCGCGGCAGGCTGCCGCCGGCGTTGGCTAACAAGATGCTGTAGCTGACCAGGGAACAGGGCGCGGCCGGCGGCCCGCTGCACGCAGCCGTCTTCGCCGACGCCTCCAGATTAGAAGTCGAGCCGGCATAGCCGGGATCGCTGCCCGCGTCGGCGCCGGCGGCCCACAGCGCCAGCCCGATGACGGCCATAATCAGGAATGCGATGCTGCTTAACCAGATGCGTCTCATACG
This sequence comes from uncultured bacterium, assembly GCA_903872005.1. The sequence goes on from CAIQJD010000069.1 coordinate 2,196, forward strand.
GTTCTCCCTTGCGTCCAGGGCAAGACCCGTGAGGTCTCCGGAGACCTCACGGGTCTTGCAACCCCCTGCATTATACCAGACGCAAAACCGGGCGAAAAGTCGCGCGGCATTCGGGAAGAAAATGGAAGCCATGTAGACGCGGCGGCGGCCGGCGACCGGGGGCCGGCCCCCGCCGC
>CAIQJD010000070.1 GCA_903872005.1 uncultured bacterium
GCCACGCGCTGCGCCGTCACGCGCGCCGGATAGGCGCTCTGCTGATAGGCTGCCAAGGGGTCCTCTGGCTTGCCCATCTCGCGCCTGACCTGCGCCAACAGGGGCCGCACATCTGTCTCGAAGGCTTGCACCATCAGCCGGTGCGCCCCCAGCACGTCCTGCGCCGCCTGCCGGCCGGCCAGGCTCCGCCGGTCCACGATCAGCGCCTTCGCATACGCGGTCTGACAGTTCAGCACGGATTGTAGCATCGCCTCCAGCTTTGGCTCAATGCAATGGCTTTGATCTATCATGTAGGCGACGCGCCGGGCGCATTCGACGACGACGGGGCTGTCACTTTGCGCCGCGCTGACCAGCTCGGCATAGATGAGGAACAGCTCGAACGGGTTGCTGCTGCCGACAATCAGGTCGTCGTCGGCATATTTGCGGCTGTTGAAGTGAAAGCCGCCCAGCAGCCCCTCATCCAGCAGGAAGGCGACGATGTGCTCCACGTTCGTGCCGCCGGCATGGTGCCCCAGGTCCACCAGCACTTTGGCCTGCGGCCCCAGCTTGCGGGCGAAGGAAGCCGCCATGCCCCAGTCGGCGAGATCGGTGTGGTAGAACGCCGGCTCGAAGAACTTGTACTCGATCAGCAGCCGGCCGCCGGCCGGCAGCGCCGCGACGGCGGTAGCCAGGGCCTCTTCCAGTCGCCGCTTGCGGGCGCGCAGATCGTCCTGGCCGGCGTAATTCGTGCCATCGGCCAGCCAGAGGCTCAGGTCGGCGGAGCCAGTGGCGCGCATGATGCCGATACATTCCAACAGATGCTTCACCGCTCGTTCTCGCACGGTTGCATCGGGATGGCACAGCGATCCCAGCTTGTAGGCATCGGCCTGGAACAAATTGGGATTGATCGCCCCAATGCGTATGCCGCGCGTGGCGGCGTATTGGCCCAGGGCCGGCCAATCGTCGGTCATGTCCCAGGGAATATGCAGCGCGACGGAGGGCGCGATGCCGGTCAGCTCGTGGATGAAGCCGGCGTCGTCAATCTTCTCATACACATGGCGGGCCGCGCCGGCCGCCCGAAAGACCTTGAAGCGCGTGCCGCTATCCCCGTAGCCCCACGAAGGCGTCTCGATCCGTTGCGCCTTCAGGGCCGTCTTGACCAGCTCCACATCTACACCGCGGGCGACGAGCTGCTCGGTCAGGCGCTCGTAGTCGGAGACATCATTGGGCATAGTTGTCCTTTCTTATCGCACGCCGGGCGCCCGCCGGCTGGCCGGCGTCCCGGCGTGCTGAGATTAGCGCATTTCCTGTCCGCCGGTCACGTTGATGGCCTGACCGGTCATGTAGCCGGCCTGGTCAGACGCCAGGAAGACCAGGACGTTGGTGACATCGTCATAGGTGCAGCCGCGCTTCATCGGCACCTGATCCATGTAGCGTTGGCGCACCTCCGCTTCGGATATGCCCCATTTCCTGGCATATTGCTTGTAGAGCGAGCCGGTCCACAGGGGCGAATCGAGCAGGTTGCCCGGGCAGATCGCATTCACGCGGACGCCGAACTCCGCCAGGTCCAGGGCGATGCTCTGGGTCAGCCCGATGCCGCCGAACTTGCTGGCGGCGTAGGCCGAGTTCTTGTAGCTCCCCTTCTTGCCCGACTTCGAGTTGATCTCAAGGATCACGCCGCTGCGCTGCGCCTTCATGATGCGCGCGGCGTGCTTGGCGCA
>CAIQJD010000071.1 GCA_903872005.1 uncultured bacterium
CAGGGCGTACCAGGTGTAGCGAGGGTGTTGGCCCAGGGGCGAGAAGCCGGCTTCGGCGTAGTACTGGCACAGGCGCGGGTTCTCTGCCATGCAATCCAGGCGCAGATAGCGCCGGCCGCGCCGGCGTGTCTCCGCCGCGGCCCAGGCCAATATCTGCCGGCCCAGCCGACGGCCGGCCAGATCGCGCCGCACAACCAGCTCGTGCAGATAGAGCGCGTCGTCGCCCTCGTCTTTCCACGGCAGGCTGGCCTTTTCGGCCAGACGCAGCGCGCCGGCCGGCTCCTCTTCCCACACAGCCACGGTTGCCTGCCCGGAGGCGATGAACCGCAGCACTTCTTCGTCGGCTATGTCGCGATCCCATTGATCGGTGATGCCTTTGCTGTCGTGCAGCCAGCGGCCGGCCGCATTGTACATGGCATGTAGCGCGGCGAAGTCGGCCAGCTCGGCCGGCCGGAAGACGAGGATGGATGCGCTCATGCGCGGCTCCTTTCAGACCATCTCCCTTATAGCGCATGCCGGCTCTTTCGTCAACAGACCGTTGCAGGTTTGACAACCGGCGCTGCGGTGCTATAATACTTCCGAAACGAAACTATCTTGATTCGGAAGTATTGATGCCAGATGATTCCCTGTCCCAACATGCCGCGCAGTTCACCGAGATCGTGCGCCATCTGATCCATCTCCGCTCGCGCCTCAAGACCGCCCCGACACATAAGCACGCCGATCATCCCATGGCGCATCTGATGGGGGCCGACGCGCCGGCGTCCGAGATCAGCCCGGCGGATTTCGATCTGCTGTACAAGATTTGCGTGATCTGCTCGCATCATGAAGCGCCGGTTACGATGGGCGAATTGCGCGCGCACCTGGATGTCCCGCTCAGCACCGCCACGCGCATCGTGGACTGGTTGGTGAAACAGAGCATCGTCGAGCGGAGCGCAGACCCCAATGACCGGCGCATCGTACGCGTCGATCTGACCGAGCGCGGCCACGCCATCCATCGCGCCGGCAGCGCCATGATTCAGAAGCGCTCGGAATCATTGCTAGGCCATTTCACTCCAGATGAACGGGAGACCCTGCTGCAACTTATGGAGAAGCTGGTTCAGGCGCTCGAAGACGAGGTCTGAACTACCCGGCGTGCGATCATCGTCGCGAGCATCCTGGAACTGATGCGAGGCCAGGCCGGCGCCGTGGCCGGCCACGCGTCCCCGCGCCAGACCGCTCAGCCCCACAAGAGAGAGGAAGAAACGATCCTTATGATACGTTTGGCAAAGTACCTGAAACCCTATATCTGGCTCATCCTGATCTGCATCGCCCTGCTGTTCGTCCAGGCGATGTGCGATCTGGCGTTGCCCGACTACATGTCGAAGATCGTCAATGACGGCATCCAGCAAGGCGGCGTAGTCAACGCCGCGCCCGACGCCGTGCGCCAGAGCCAGATGGACAAGCTGACGCTGTTCATGAGCGCCGGCGATAAGGCTCGCGCCCTGGCCGACTATCGCCTGGTGCAGACCGGCGCGACCGACTATGAGAAATACCTGCGCCAATATCCGGCCCTGGCCGAGCAGCCGATCTACGTCCTCACGGATGTCGCGGCTTCTGAGCTGACCTGGCTGAACGGCGCCATGGGCAAAGCTTTCCTGGCGGTAAGCGGCATTGAGCAGATGCTGGCCGACCCGGCCAAGGCGGCGACGATGGGCCAGGGCGCCGGCTTCGATCTCTCCAAGCTGCCGGCGGGGACGGATGTCTTCGCGCTCCTCGGCCGGCTCCCGGAAGCCCAAAGGAGCCAGATCACCGCCGCGCTCAACCAGCGCTTCACGGCCCTGGGCGACCGCATGATCGCGCAATCGGCGGCCGTCCAGGTCAAGGCCGAATACGTCGCGCTGGGCATGGACGCCGGCAAGCTCCAGACTAACTACATCCTCCAGACCGGCCTGATCATGTTGGCAATCGCCTTGCTGGCGGCGGCCTGCACGGTGGCGGTCGGTTTCCTGGGGGCGCGCACGGCCGCTGGCCTGGCTCGCGATCTGCGCCGCTACATCTTCACGAAAGTGGAGAACTTCAGCGCCGGCGAGTTCGACCGCTTCTCGACCGCCTCGCTGATCACGCGCTCCACCAACGATGTGACGCAGATTCAGATGGTCGTCCTCATCATGGTACGCATGATCTTTTACGCGCCGATCATCGGCGTCGGCGGCATCATCCGCGCCATCGGCAAGAGTTCGTCCATGTGGTGGCTGATCGCGGTCGCCGTCCTGGTCTTGATCGGCATGATCCTGGTCATCTTCTCCTTCACGCTGCCGCGCTTCAAGAAGATTCAGAGCTTGATTGACCGGCTGAACCTGGTGAGCCGCGAGAACCTGGCCGGCATGATGGTGGTACGCGCCTTCAACCGTCAGAGCTTCGAGTTGGCGCGCTTCGACCAGGCCAACCGCGATCTGACCGGCACAATGTTATTCGTCAACCGCGTCATGGTCATCATGATGCCGACGATGATGTTGATTATGAATGCCCTCTCGCTGGGCATCATCTGGGTCGGCGCGCATCAGGTCGCCCAGTCGGCCATGCAGGTCGGCGATATGA
>CAIQJD010000072.1 GCA_903872005.1 uncultured bacterium
GAAAGGATCAGGTGCAGCGGCAGGGGGTAAAAGCGGAAGATCACCGGCGGGAAGACGACGCCGGCCAGCGTGATCCCTTCCTCGCGGACCACTTGCGCGACCTGGCTGGAGATGATGGCCTCGACCTCCAGTTGCATGGCGCGCTGGCGCTGGCGCAAGGCGCGGGCGTCCGCTTCCTGCGCCTGGAGCGCGGCGTCGGGCGCGGCGCCGGCCGGCAGTTTGGCATATTCGGCGTCCACCTGGTCTTGCAACTCCCGGGCGCGCTGGGCCAGGTCGAAGTAGTCTTGCACGAAACGCGCGCCGGCCGGGCCGGCATGTTCGGGCCGGGGATAGCGCAGGGCCGCGCCGGCTTTCTCGGCCAGGGCGTTGACCTCCCAGGAGACGATGTCGAAGCGCTGTCCGTAGAGCGCGGCATTGAGGGCGACGGCCTGGCGCTGCGCCGGCGAGACGGCCGCTCCGCCCAGCGCCAGGAGCATCCAGGCGCACAGGGAGCAGAGAGCCACGGCGCGCCAGAAGCGCAGGCGGCGCTGCGCCGGGCCAGACGCCGCGCGCCGGCGGATCGGTTGCTCCGCCCGAATGGTTTGAGGAACTGGCAAAATTGGCATACGCATCGCGCAGATAAGGCAAGGCACGCTGTCTATGGGCTGACGAGCCGCAAGGACAGCGTGCCTGAATTCACCAGGAGACTACTGGTCTGCCGACACAGGAGCCGGCGTTGGGCCACGAAAGGGCTATTGGTGCTGCCGCGCTTCCCACTGGCGGCGTTTCCGACGGGCTTTACGGATGGCTTTCGCCATCTTGATGCGCCGCTGTTCGCTCTTCGAGACAAACCATCTCTTCCGGCGCACGTCGCGCAAAATGCCCTCTTTCGTCACTTCCTTGCGGAAGCGCTTGAGGAGTCCTTCCTGCGATTCGCCGGCTCGCAGCGTTACTCGCATCGGATGCGTTCACCCCCTTCCCAGGCCGTATCCAAGTTGGCCGCTGATCCCAGGTAAAGAAAATGCCGTCTTGCAGAAATGCGCGACGGCTCACCCTGCCAGCGTTCCTTCTGTGCCAGGGGATAATGTACACGATTTCACATCTTTTGTCAATTCTTGTAGCCATTCTGCCGCTATGCTATAATCGGCCGGCGCGGGCCGGCCGCGCGATCTTCGTCGAGGTAACGCCGCTCATGGGATTGAACCCAGCTCCAACCCGCAGCCCGTCGCGCGTCCCCTGGTTCATCTGGTTGATCCTGGCGCTCCATCTGGCGCTTGGCGCGTGGTACAGTGTCGTCACGCCGGCGTGGGAAGCGGTGGACGAGCCAGGCCACTATCAATACGTGGAGTACGTGGCGCTGAAGAAAGCATTGCCCCCGGCCGGCGATGTCCTCGTCCCGCGCGTCGGCGGCTCGCAAGGGACGCAACCCCCGCTCTATTATGCGCTCGCCGCCATCCCGGTCGCCTTCGTGCAGCCGCCGGAGCAAGATGACTTCCGCCTGAACCGCTACGCCGGCGCCGGCAGCGCCGAGTTCGGCGTCAACATGATCGTGCACGATTTCGCCGCCGAAGCCTTCCCCTGGAGCGGCCAGTTGCTGGCGCTGCATCTGGCGCGGCTGGTCTCAGTCCTCATCAGCGCGGCCGGCGTCTGGTACGTCTTCCTGCTGGCGCGCTGGGTCTTCGCCGGCCGGCCGGCGCCGGTGGCCACGGCGACCGCCATGGCAGCCTTTGTGCCCCAATACCTCTTCATCGGCGGGGCGGTCACTAACGACATCCTCATCGCCGCGTTGGGTTGCGCCGTACTCTACTACGCGACGCGATTGGCCCTGGAGCCGGCGCGCCTCCGCGACCTGATTGGCCTGGGCGTCTGCCTGGGGCTGGCGCTGGTGACCAAGAATACGGCCGTCGGGCTGATCCCCAGCGCGTTGATTGCCGCCGGCGCGACGGCCGTCCGCGAGCTGCGCGCTGGCCGGGCGCGTCGCGTCGTCGTCGGCGTCCTGGCCGGCGTGCTGATCCTGTTGGCCCTGGCGGGATGGTGGTTCGGACGCAACCTCTCGGCCTATGGGGCGCTCCTCTCGCGCGACCAGGATACGGTCAGTCAGCTCGTGGCCGGCCTGCGCCAGCCGGCGGCCTTCTTCGCCAATCTCTCCTGGGCCAGCATGCCCGAGGCGCTCTGGTACGGCTTTCAGACCTTCTGGGGGACGTTTGGCTGGGCCAATGTCGGTCTGCCGGCCGGCATCTATCCGGTCATCGCCATCCTCTGCGTGGCGGCGCTCTGGAGCTGCCTGTTGCGGCTGGCCTGGCCGCGGCCGGATCGGCGCTTGCGGCTGGCGATCATCTTCCTCGGATGCAGCGCCCTCGTGCTGACCCTGGCGCCCTTCGGGCGCGAGGTCGTACGCGGCCAGCCGACCCTGAGCGGACGCTTCCTCTTCCCGCTCTTGCCGGCGGTCAGCCTGCTCGTGACGGCCGGCTTGTTGTGGTGGGCGCCGCGCCGGGCCGAGAAGGCCCTGGCGGCGTTGCTCTGCGCCGGCCTCCTGGTCTGCGCCGTTCTCGTCCCTTTCCTGGTCATCCAGCCGGCCTACGCCCGGCCGCCGGCGCCGGCGTCGCAGGAATTGCCGGCCGGCGCGGAGTCGCTCGATATCCGCTTCTCTGACCGGGCCGAGCTGTACGGCTATCGCCTGTGGCCGAACGTGGCAGCGCAGGGCAAAGCGGTCAGCGTGACGCTCTACTTCAAGGCGCTGCGCCAGAACGTGGAGAACTATGCCATTGCGGTCTATGTCTTTGGGCCGAACGGCCAACCCTACGGGCAGGTGATCCGGTTCCCCGGCCGGGGCAATTTCGCCACGTCCCTCTGGCAACCGGGCGATCTGATTGAAGATACCTTCTGGGTGCCCATCAGCGCGGATTGGCCGGCGCCGGCGTTGGGGACGATTGGCGTCACGATGATGCTGGACGCCGACGTTCCGGTGCGCCTGGGGGCGCGCGATAGCAAGGGCCGGGCTTTGGGCGAAGCGCCCATGTTCGGCCGGCTCAAGATCACCGCGCCGAACGCGCCGCCGCCGGCGCCTTTACGGCCGGCCGCCGCCGTCTTCGGCGACCGCATTGCCGTCACCGAAGTGCGCTGGCCGGCGGAGCCGATTCACCTCGGCGACGCCATCACCGTGACGGCGCGTTTGCAGGCGCGCCAGGACCTGGATCGGGATTATGTGCTCTTCATCCACCTGCTGAATCTGGCGAACAACCGGCTGGCCGGCATGGACGCGGTGCCGCGCGCCGGCGAATATCCGCCCGGCCTGTGGGACAAGGGCGAAGGCTCCCTGGAATCACGCTCGGTGCGCGTCCCGACGACGATCCCGCCGGGCAAGTATGAGCTGGTGATGGGGATGTATCAGGCCGACACGAAGGAGCGCCTGCCGGTCTCCATTGGCGAAAGCGGGGTCGTCAGCGGCACGGTGTGGTATTCGCCGCCCTTCATCATCAGCAAGTGAGACCCGACAGGTAGGAGAGAGCGTTTCGAGTTGGGGCCAATGAGCGTAGCATCGCCCCTTGTGGGCGTCTGGGGTTTCGGAC
>CAIQJD010000073.1 GCA_903872005.1 uncultured bacterium
ACGCGAGTACGAAGACCTGGCCGAGCGCATCGCCCTGCGCCGGCTCCTGCCGCCCCAGGGCCGCCGGCGCCTGGAAATCGGCGCCGGCTTCGGCCGCCTGGCCGATCTCTACGCCGGCTACGACGAAGTCTTCCTGCTCGACTACTCCCGCTCGCTGCTGCGGCAGGCCCAGGAACGCCTGGGCGGCGACCGGCGCTTCCGCTTCGTCGCCGGCGACCTGTACGATCTCCCCTTCGCTGATGGCGCCTTCGACGCCATCGTCATGGTGCGCGTCATTCACCACATCGTAGATGTGCCGCTGGCGCTGCGCCAGGCGCGCCGCGTCCTGGCCGGCCGGGGGAGCTTCCTCTTCGAGTTCGCCAACAAGCGCAACCTCAAGGCCATCGTCCGTTACCTGCTGCGCCGGCAACCCTGGAGTCCCTTCGACCGCGCCCCCATCGAATTCGTCACGCTCAACTTCAATTTTCATCCGGCCTGGATGGCCGAGCGCTGGACCGAAGCCGGCCTGCGCCCCGACGCCGTCCGCAGCCTGTCGCACTTTCGCCTCGCGCCGCTCAAGCGCGCCATTCGGCCGGCCAGCCTGGCCCGCGCCGACGGCTTCTTCCAGCCGACGGGGGCCTGGCTGCGCTACACGCCCAGCCTCCTGGCGCGCCTGCGCCAGGCCCAGGCGCCGGCCGACGCCCCCGCGGCCAGCGGCCCATTCCGCTGCCTCGCCTGCGGCGGGACGGCGCTGATGCCCAGCGACGCAGCCCTGCACTGTCCTGCCTGTGGCAAGGATTGGCCGGCCGCCGGCGGGCTGTATGATTTCAAGCCGGCCGACGCCGCCGATTGAGCCGGACGAATCCAGCATTGCAGAGATAACGGTAGTCTGGCGCCCTGCGCGCGTCTGGGCAATCCGTCAGGACGCCCACAAGGGGCCAGGCTACGGCGGGCCGGCCGCGCGGTTCGCAGAGAGAAGTAGCGTTAATGTGCCGTTAATCTCATAGTGCTAGAGTAATGTATTGAAACTGTAACTTATGAGATCGCGGCCATGATCGAAGTGCGCGGCCTGACAAAGTACTACGGCAAACTGGCGGCTCTGCGGAACGTCTCCTTCCGCGCGGCGGCCGGCGAAGTGCTGGGCATCCTCGGCCCCAACGCCGCCGGCAAGACCACGGCCATGCGTATCCTGGCCGGCTACACGCCCCCCAGCGCCGGCCAGGCATACATCGCCGGCTTCGATCTCTCCCAGTCGCCCCTGGAAGCGCGCCGCTGCATCGGCTATCTCCCCGAATCGGTCGCCCTGTACGGCGAAATGAGCGTGCGCGCCTACCTGGACTTCATGGCCGGCCTGCGCGGCCTGCGCCGGCGCAAGGCGCGCCTCGACGAAGTCATGGAGATGTGCCAGCTCACGTCGGTCGCCAGCCGGCCGGCCGGCAAGCTCTCGCGCGGCTATCGCCAGCGCGTCGGGCTGGCCCAGGCGCTGCTGCACAATCCGCCGGCGCTGATCCTCGACGAGCCGACCGCCGGCCTTGACCCGGCCCAAATCATCGAAGTGCGCGACCTGATCCGCTCCCTGGGCAAAGACCACACCATCATCCTCAGCACGCACATCCTCTCCGAAGTGGAGCATATCTGCGAGCGCGTGCTGATCCTCAACGAAGGGCAGATCGTGGCCGAAGACAGCCGGCAGCAATTGCGGGCGCGTCTGAAAGGCTCCGAACGCATCCTCGTCGAGATCGCCGGCGCAACGCCGGCCCTGGTGGAGGGCGAGCTGCGCGCCATCCCGGCGGTGCGCGATGTGCGCGTCAAGGCCGGCGGCGCATATCAGGTGCATTGCGCCCTGGGCAGCGATGCCCGCGCCGAAATCGCCCGGCGCGTGGTGACGCGCGGCTGGCAATTGCTGGAATTGCGCCCCGAAGGTCTCAGCCTGGAAGAGGTCTTCTTGAAGCTGACGCGCGAGGAACAGGCCGGCGAGCCGGCGTTCCGCCCGCCGGAGGCGCCCCATGCGTAACATCGGCGCCATCGCCCGCCGCGAGCTGCAAGCCTATTTCGCCTGGCCGCTGGTCTACGCCGCGGCCGCGGCGACCCTGGCCCTGTGGGGCTATTCCTTCTACCGGCTCCTCTCGCTCTCGCGCGAAGCGTCGCTGCGCCCGCTCTTCAATCAGGTCAGCGTCGTCCTGGTCATCCTGGCCCCGCTCTTGACCATGCGCCTGCTGGCCGGCGAGCGGCGCAATGGAACCATGGAGCTGCTTCTGACGTCTCCTATTCGCGAGGGCGAGATCGTCCTGGGCAAATTTCTGGCCGGCCTGGGACTGTACGCGCTCTTGCTGACGCCCACGCTCTATTATGTGCTGACCCTGGCGCTCTTCGGCCGGCCCGATGCCGGCCCCATCGTCAGCCTCTACCTCGGCCTGTTGCTGTTGGGCGCGGCGCTGCAGAGCCTGGGCCTCCTGGCCTCGGCCATCACCAACAGCCCGTTGGCGGCGGCCGTCGTCGGGCTGGCCTTCACCCTGACCTTGTGGCTGCTGCCGGCCCTGGCCGGCCTGACCGAAGAACCGTGGCGCAGCATCCTGGCCTATCCGGGTCTATCGGCCCACCTGAGCGACTTCTTGAAAGGCGTGATAGACACGAAGGATGTCGTCTATTACCTGAGCGTGACGGCCGGCGCGCTGGGCCTGACGGCCGGCGTCTTGCGGCAACGGAGATGGCAGTGAGCGGCCGGCAATGGGATCACTGCATCGCCTATCTGGGCTACGCCGGCGGCCTCGGCATCCTGGTCAGCCTGGTGGCGTGGATCATCACGCGCCGCCAGAGCCTGTTGGTAGAGCTATGCCTCCTCGGCGGGCTGGCGCTGCTGGCGCTGGGGGCCCTGTTGCGGCCGGCGGCCCTGGGGGGCGCGCTCCTCGGCCGGCGCATGCGGCCCGGCGGCGAGCTGCTCATCGCCGGCGTCGCCGGCCTGATCCTGCTGTTGCTGGTCAACCTGGCGGCCCAGCGCTATCACGTGCGCCTCGATTGGACCGCCGGACAACGCTATTCGGTATCGGAACAGACGGTGCGGATCTTGAAAGAATTGCAGGGACCGATCAAAGTGACGGGTTTCTTCGTCGCCGCCGACGCAATCCAGGCGGCGCAACAGGCTGCCCTGACCGGCCTGCTGGACGAGTACCGTTTCCATTCGGACAAGATCAGCTACGAGTTCGTGGATCCGGCGCTGAAGCCGGCCCTCGCCAAGCAATACGGCATCAGCGGCTACGGCGCGCTGGCGCTGGAGATGGGCCAACGGCGCACCGAGACCTTCGCGCTGGACGAGCAGGGCCTCACCGCCGCCATCTTGAAAGTCTCGCGCAGCCAGGGGCCGGCGCTCTATTTCATCGCCGGCCACGGGGAGCGCGACCCGAATGCGTCGGCCGAGGCCGGTTACGCCGGCATCAAGCGCGAACTGGAGCGCGACAACTATCGCGTGGAGAAACTGGACCTGGCCGGCACGGCCGGCGTTGTGCCGGCCGATGCGGCGGCGCTCCTCATTATCTCGCCCCAGGCAGAATTCACGCCGGCCGAGCGAGGGGCGATCATGGGGTATGCGCGCGCCGGCGGCCGAGTCTTGCTGACGTGTGATCCCGGCGACGACGCCGTGGATAGCGCCTGGCTGGCCGAATGGGGCCTGCGTGTCCGCGACGACCTGGTGATTGATCCGACCAACGCGTTCATTGGCGACATCGCCGCGCCCACGGCGACGAGCTATCCGTGGCACACCATCACCAAAGGCTTGAACGGCGCGCCGACCTTCTTCCCCTTCGTGCGCAGCCTGGAGGCGCTCAGCCCGGCGCCGGCGAACATGCAGGTTGCGCCGTTGGTCATGAGCGGCGCGGAGAGCTGGGGCGAGACGCACTACGCCGCACGCCAGCAAGTGAAGCTGGACGCCGAGGAAGACACGGCCGGCCCCTTGATGCTCGCCGCGGCCGTGCAAGAGACGACGCGCCAGGGCCGGCTCGTCGTCTTCGGCGGCTCGTTCTTCGTCGCCAATGGCATCCTGTCATCGGTGCGCGGCGAATTCGGCAACGGCCAGCTCTTCCTGAACGCGGTCAACTGGCTGACCGAAGACACAGAACTGTTCGCCATCCGTTCCAGGCAGCCGCAAGAGCGGCGCGTGACCCTCTCGCGCGCCCAGGCGAATCTGGTGCTCTATTCCAGCGCCCTGCTGCTGCCTCTGGCGACCCTGGCGGTGGGTTTCGCCGCCTGGTGGGCCAACCGTTGAGAGAGAGAAAAAAAAGAATCGTGACGCTGACCGGGAGTGTTTCCTTGCCTCGTAGCATCGCCCCTTGTGGGCGTCTGGGGTTTCGGAC
>CAIQJD010000074.1 GCA_903872005.1 uncultured bacterium
CGCCGCTGTTTGCCATGGCCGCCGGTATCGTCACCGACATCGGCGGGCCGCTGAGTCATGGTAGTATTGTGGCGCGCGAGTATGGCATTCCGGCCGTGATGGGCACAGGCGTGGCCACCCAGCGCATTCAGAGCGGGCAGATCATCACGGTGGACGGCACGACCGGCACCGTGACCCTGCCGGCAAAAGGCTAACGGAGCATGAGCGACTTTGACCCCGCAGATTTGCTAGACCATCTCTTCGACGGCGTCTATGGCGTAGACATGGAGCGCCGCATCTCCTATTGGAACCGCGCCGCCGAACGGATCTCCGGCTATGCCAGCGCCGAGGTGGTCGATCACTATTGCTACGACAATCTGCTGCGCCATGTGGATGCCGACGGCCAGGAGCTGTGCCATAACGGCTGCCCGCTCGCCGCCACCCTCCAAGACGGCCAACCGCGGGAAGCGCTGGTCTATCTGCATCACAAGGAGGGGCACCGCGTGCCGGTTTCGGTGCGCGTTTCGCCCGTCCGTCATCCCGACGGCCAAATCGCCGGCGCCGTCGAGGTCTTCAGCGACCGTTCTTCCTTCAAGGACATGCTCGCGGAATTGGAGCAGCTCAAGCAGGCGGTCTTTATCGATCCCCTGACGAGCGTCGGAAACCGCCGCTACGGCGAGATGCAGCTGCAGACGCGCCTTTACGAAAGGGGCCAATTCCAGACGCCCTTCGGCGTCGTCTTCTTGGACATCGACCACTTCAAGCGATTCAATGATACCTATGGCCACGACGTCGGCGACACCGTGCTGACCATGGTGGCCCGCACGCTGGGCAACATGCTCCGGCGGCAAGACGCGATTACCCGCTGGGGAGGCGAGGAGTTCATGGTCATCATCGCCAACGCCGACCTCGGCGTGCTGACGCGCCTGGCCGAGCGCCTGCGCGTGGGCATCGAGCGCAGCTACCTCTCGGCCGGCGAGGCCCGCCTGGCCGTCACCGCTTCGCTCGGCGCCACCCTGGCCGAACCCGGCGACACGCCCGCCGCGCTGGTGGCCCGCGCCGACCGCTTGATGTACGCCAGCAAGACCGGCGGCCGCAACCGCGTTACGGTCGGCTAGGGAGGGTTACATGCTCAACATCCTGAAGCACTTTGAGAAGCTCGTTATCCTGGCCCTGATTGTCTTGATGATGGTGGTCGTGCTGCTCTCGACGGTCGAACTGGGCTGGCTCCTGGCGCAGGATATCGTGACGGCGCCGCTAGTCCTGCTGGAGATCGACGAGTTGCTGGAAGTCTTCGGCTTCTTCATGCTAGTGCTCATCGGCCTGGAACTGCTGGAGACCATCAAAGCCTATCTGATCGAGCACACCATCCACGCCGAGATCGTGCTGGAAGTGGCGCTGATCGCCATTGCCCGCAAAGTCATCATCCTGGATGTGAAATACCTGCCCGCCACCACCCTGGCGGCCATAGCCGCCATCCTGGCCGCGCTCGCCGTCGCCTACTACATGGTTAAGCGCCTGAACAAGCCGGGGGCGGCGCCATCGGCTCGGGATGGCGAAGGCGCGGCGCGTTAGTCCGTGGCGCGTTAGCCCGCGGCGCGTTAGCC
>CAIQJD010000075.1 GCA_903872005.1 uncultured bacterium
CAGCGCCAGGCCAGCCTGGCCGGCCGACTATTGAACGCCGACGGCGCGCCGTTGGCCGGCCGGCGCATCGTGCTGCTGGCCGGCGCGGAGACGCGCGGCGAGCAGCGCACGGACGCTGACGGCCGCTATCAATTCAGTTGTCTCAATCAGGGTCTGTACGCCCTGCACGCGGAAGGGGGCGGCGTCCTGGCCGAAGGCGTGGCGCTAGAGGCGACCGAATCGCGCTGGCTCGACCTGAGCGCGCCGCAGGAAGCGCGCCCCCCGCGCGTGGAGCACTACTTGCTGTTGGCCGGCCGCTACACGCCGGGCGCGTGGGCGGCGCTCATGCTCTTGTTCGACTATATTCGCCAGAAGGAGCCACTGGTGGGCTTCGACTGGCGCGAGGCGCTGCTGGCGCGGCGTGTGACCATGGTGGGCAGCGCCGGCGCGCAAGACGCCGAGATTGAGAAGCGGCTGATGGATGCCGGCTGTCTGGTGCAGCGGCTCCCCGGCGACCTGCACCTTTTGGCCGACGCTCTGGCGCGCGAGCTGCGCTAAGCGGATGATGGCGTAGCATCGCCCCTTGTGGGCGTCTGAGGAGGGTGAATGGCAAATCCAGAATTGGAAAGCGTGGCGGCGCTGGGCGTCAAGATCGAGCCGGCGCACGTGAGCCTTGGCGCGACGTTCTGGCGCATTACGCAGGTGCGGCCGCTGGTCGCAGAGGAGAATGGCGGCGCCAGCGAGCGCCGGGTGTGCGCCAGTATGGTGGATGAGCGGGGTAAGCCGGCGTGGGGAACGCGCCTGCGGATCTCCTGGCCCGGCGGCGAGGGGATCATCGCCTTGCCGACCGACAAAGATGAAGCCCCTGAAGCCTGTTTCACCCTCGCGCCGGGGCGCGTCTTCGCGGTGGAGCCGGCCGACGCGCCGGGCGAGCGGGCCAGCGGTCTGGTGGATGAGACCATCGCCGGCGCGGCCGAAGGCGACGCCAGCCCGGCCGGCGTCCTGATTACCTGGCAGCGCGCCATCAAGAAGATCTTCGCGCACTATGTCCTCTTCGGCGCGGCCCAGGACGCGCATACCCAGGCCAACGTCATCATCGCCCTGAGCTATCTGTTGAGCTTCAAGCCGGCTTTCGGGTTCCGGGTCGAAGAGGCCGAATTGGCCGAGCGAGTCACCATCATCGGCGGAGCGGGATCGGTCTCGTTTGATACGCAGGAGCGGCTGGAGGCTGCCGGCTGCTGGGTCTACCGTATCGAAGGCGATAGCCGCGCCATTGACCGCATTCTAGGCGACCTGCAGAAGAGCGGTCGGCCCTTCGCCGTCTGACGCCGCCCATGGATGAGCAAAAGCGCGTCTGGCCGGCCTGGCTGGAGCCGGCGTTATTGGCAGGCATCTGCGCGCTGGCGATCTTGCTGCGCTTCTATCGCCTGGCCGATTTGCCGCCCGGCTTCCACCATGATGAAGCCTTCGAGGCCGTCGAGGCGCTCAAAGTGCTGGCCGGTGGCTACGCGCCCATCTTCTTCCGCGGCAATTTTGGCGTTGAGCCGCTGTTGATTTACCTCACCGCGCTGGCCTTCAAGCTGTTCGGCGTCAGCCCGGTCGTCATGCGCGGCGTGATGTCCGTGGTCGGCTCGTTGACCGTGCCGGCGCTCTACTGGCTGGGGCGCGAGCTGTCC
>CAIQJD010000076.1 GCA_903872005.1 uncultured bacterium
AGTCGCGTGACCTATACGCTCCAGATCAACCACGCGGCGGAGAGCAGCGCGCCGGCCTACGACGTGACGGTAACCGACACCCTGCCGGCCCAGATGGATTTGGTCGCCGGTACGGTCAGCGCCAATCCGCCGGCCAGCAGCATGCTGACGGCCGGCCGGACGATCACCTGGACCTTCGCGACCTATCCGGTCGTTTCGGGCACGTTGACCCTGAGCTATACAGTGCAGTTGAACAGCCAGGTGCAGCCGAACCAGGTCATCACCAACGGGGCGCGGGTCAACTGGAACAGCGTCGGCAGCGGCAACGCCTATCGGCGCACCGGCGCGGACGGGCCAGGCGGCGCGCTGAACGACTACGCCGCCATCGCCAATGCGCCGGCGACGGTCGGCGGCAGCTTCGCCATCGAGAAGTCGCTGGCTACCAACGACACGCGCTACGCCGTCGGTCAGCCGGTCTCGTACTCGATCACGGTGACGCTGCCGGCCGGCACGACGCCGGGGCTGATCGTGACCGACACGCTGGACGCCGGCCTGATCTATCTGCCGGCGACGCTGCGGGTCATCAGCCCGACCGGGACATCGTTGGTGCAGACGATCAGCTCGCCCAATGACGGCACGACCGCCGTGGACGTGACATGGAACTTCGGGACGGTGGTGAACCCGGCGCCGGCGCAGCAGATCGTCCTCTCGTTCTCGGCGCGCGTCGCCGATACCGCGCAGAACATAGATGGCGGGACGAAGAACAACGACGCGCGCATGACCTGGTTGGACGCCGACGGCGTCTCGCACCTGGAGACAGCGCCGGCCGTGCCGTTGACCCTAGCGATGCCGGCGTTGACGACGCAGAAACTCGCCGGCCCGACCGCGGTGACGCCGACCGGCACGGTCTACTTCACCTTCACAGTGACGAACGTCGGGACGGGCCTGGCCCAGAACCTGGATATCACCGATACCCTGCCCAGCGGGTATACCTACCGCGCCGGCAGCAGCGCCATCAATGGCGTCGGCATTGCCAACCCGGCTATTTCGGGCAGCGGGCGCGTCCTTTTCTACAATGGCAACTGGTCGTTGGCCGGCGGCGCTGTCTTGACGCTGACGCTGCAGGCGACCGCGCCGTCGTCGCCGCCGTTCGGCGACGGGGTGAATACGGCCACGGTGGCCGGCGAAGATGCGGGCGGCCGGCGCATTCCGGCCGACAACAGCGTTCACGTCCCGGCCGACACCGATACGACCGACACGGCTGCCGCGCACGTCATCGCGGTGCCATATCTCTACAGCACCAAGGACTGGGCGCTCTCCAATGACGTGGGCAATGACGGGGCCGTCAGCCCCGGCGATACGCTCCTGTACACCGTGGTGGTGACGGACATGGGCACGGGGCCGGCCAATACCGTCGTCTTCACCGATACGCCGGATGCGAATACGAACCTGGTCGTCGGCTCGGTGACGACGACGCGCGGCTCAGTGACCCAGGGAAATAATGCCGGCGATGCCGCGGTGCGGGTGAACATCGGGACGATCAACGCCAACAACGACGCGGTGACGATCACGTTCCAGGTTGAGATCACGACCGCATGGCCGAGCGGCGTGACGGAGGTCGCCAACCAGGGCTTCTTTGCCAGCGACATCGCGGCGCTGTTGCCAACGGATAACCCGCGCACGCCGGGGGCCTTCGATCCGACGACCACGCCGGTGGGAGTGGGCGATATCGGCTACCTGGTGTGGGACGACGTCAATGGCGATGGCATCCGCAACCCCGGCGAGCCGGGCATTCCCAATGTGCGTCTCCAACTGTGGATTTATAGCGGCGGGTCATGGGTCTTCGTTGCCAACACACTGACTGATGCCCAGGGCGAGTACCTGTTCGCGGAATTGGGCGCCGGCCAGTACCGGGTGACGGTGGACACGACCACGCTCCCGTGGGCCGGCGTGCTGACCGGCGGGACGGATCCGGTCGAAGTGGACTTGAGCGCCGGCGACCACAACCGCGACGCGAACTTCGGCTATCACTCGGCGCTCTCCATCGCCAAGATTGACGCGCGTGACCCAATTCCGGCGACCTGGCTGCTTCAATACACCATCACCGTCTCCAATACCGGCAATGTGGTATTGACCAACGTGGTCGTGACGGATCGCCTGCCGGCGCAGACCCTCTACGAAGGCTCGACGCCCAGCGGCCTGTGGAATGGGGCCGACCTGGTGACCTGGAGCCTGGGCAACCTGGCCCCCGGCGCTATCCGCAATATCAGCGTCTTCATCCACCCGGTCAGCACGATCCCGGATCATACGGTGATTCGCAACTTCGCCGGCGTTGTGGCGAACAACGCGCCGGCCGTGCAGACCTTCGAGGATACGACGATCTTGCGCCCGCCGGCGACCGCGACGCCTACGCCCACGCGCACGCCGGCGGCTACCCCGACGCCGACGCAGACGCGCACGCCGACAGCATCGCAGACCATGACGGCCACGCCGACGGCGACTGGGGTGCAAACGGCGACGCCGACCGCGACCGGATCGCAGACTGTGACCCCAACGGCAACCGGCGCGCAAACGGCCACACCGACGCCGACCGGATCGCAGACTGTGACCGCGACGGCGACGCAGACGGGCACGCCCGCGCCGACGGCATCGCAGACGGCGACTAATTCACCGACACACACGCCGACATCCACGAAGACGGCGACGAACACGCCGACGCCGACGATCACGGCGACGCCAAGTCCCACGCGCACGCTGACGCCCACCGCGACGTGGACGCCTACTGCCACGCCGACATTGACACCGACGGCGACACTGACGCCGACGAACACTCGGACGCCGACGCCCACGCGCACCGGCACGGTCGTGCCTTGCCCGCCGGGGCCGGCGCTGTCCTGGCTGGCCGGCGGCATCCCGGACTACGCGCCCAATGGCGCGCCGGACATTGACCAACAACAGGCGCACTGGACGAATCCGAACACCGGCCAGTGGACCTACGATGCCGCCGCGGCGGTCGCCAATGCCCTGTGGTGGTACGACGCGCGCCTGGAACGGGACGTCTATTCGCCGCCGTTCCCCAACGACACCTATCCCCTGGTGCAACAGTACAACGTCTGGGATGACCACGATGCGCTGAACGCGCCGCTCTTGGTGGATGATCTGGCCTATCGCATGGATACCGACGGCCAACGCACTGCCGGCAGTTGGGTCGGCGCGACCTACAGCGATACCGTGGATGCTCTGAGCCAGTATCTGGTGGATAAGGGGCTGCGCGAGAGCTACGTCATCACCGAGGTCTACGCGCCGGCGTTCGCCTCCGTCGCCCAGGAAGTGGAAGAGGCCCATCCGGTGGTCTTGCTGTTGGGGTTCTGGGAGATCGTCAACAATCAGCCGTTGCGCCTCGGCGGCCACTACGTCACCGTGTCGGGTGTGGATGCGTTCAATGGGTACGTCGCTTTCAGCGATCCCTGGTTCGACCGCAGCGAGCATGGCGGGGAGGGCCAGGTATTGCCGCCGCCCAATCATCCGCATACGGGCGACGCGACGTACACGCTGCACAACAACGTCGCCTTCCTGGCCCGCGATATCTATACGGTCACAGCCGGCCTGCGGAGCCTGGAAGGCAATTGGGCGCCGCAGGACTACGCGTGGAATTGGGATCAAGTGCGGAACTTCGCCGGCGCGAATGTGCCGGCGCGCTTCGAGTCCGCCATGGGAACCTATCACGGCGGCCAGGTTTATACGAAGGTGGAGTACGCGATCTACCTCGCGCCGACCGAGCCGATCGGGACGCCAACCCCGACGCCCAGCTCGAATCAGTGCGCGTGTCTGGCCTGCTTTGGGGCCGGCTATCCCGACTATGCCATCAGCGGATTGCCGGATTTCGATCAGCGCCAGAACGTCTGGCGGCGGTCGGACACGGGGCAGTGGACCTTCGACGCGCCGGCCGCGGTCGCGAACTCCCTGTGGTGGTTCGACTCAAAGGCCGAGACGCGCTCCATCTTGCCGCCTTCTGTCGCCGACACCTATCGGCTGGTGCAGACCTACGGCAGCTGGGATGACCATGATCCGTTGAATGTGGACAACCCGCTCACTCGGCCGGGGCCGAATGGCGAGCTGGTGGAGCGCTTGGCCTGGGGCTTCGATACCGACGGTCAGCGCAGCGGCGATGCGCTCAAGTGGGGGACGACTATCAGCGGCACGCTGGATGGGTTGCAGCGCTATCTGCAAGACAACGGCATGCAGCGGACGTATCGGGTGACGGATGTGCGCGCGCCGACCTTCGACTGGGTCGTAGAGCGCGTCGCGCGCAACAATGTCGCGGTACTGCTCCTGGGCTTCTGGGAACGCCAGGGCGGACGCTGGGTGCGCGTCGGCGGCCACTACGTGACCTCCTCCTGCGTGAATCGCGCCAACGGGCTGATCTCGTTCAGCGACCCGTATCGCGATCACGCCGAAGACGATTACCCCGGCCGGGTCTTGCCGCCGCACTGGCCGCATGCG